>CALVPO010000046.1 GCA_944351345.1 uncultured Bacilli bacterium
TATTATTAATTTTCTCATAATTACCTCAGCTTTCAATTAAATACTCCCAAAAAATCATTAACAAAATTTACAACCAAATAAGAAGTCCCCATCACAAGAAACATATACATTATTCTAGCTTGATAATAATTGCTTCTCCCCTTTTTAAAAATACCATTTATATTAACACTATCAAAACTATAAACTACTATTGGAATAATTAATATATAAAGAACTAACTTAACCATTCTTCTCCCTATCTTTTATCATCTTATTTCTCTTAGCATACTTACTATCACTAGAAAATTCAGTTAATAAAAATTTATCTACAATAGCTGTAGCTTGTTCTTCATCAATATCAGCACTAAAAGTAATAGCATTAGCATTATTATGCTGACGACACAAAACAGCCTCACTAATATTACTAACTTTAGCACAATATACACCACGAACTTTATTAAGAGCTATACTCATACCAATACCAGTACCACATATAGCAATTCCCTTATTAACATGCTTCTTTACAATACCATCACCAAGTTTAAAAGCAAACACTGGAAAATCCACTGACTCATCACTATCCGTACCATAATCAATAACCTCATACCCAGCATGTTCTAAATATTCTACTAAAGCCTTTTTCATATAAAAACCTCTATGATCACTACATATACCAATCTTCATTATATACCACTCTCCTACTCCTATAATAATTTATTTTCCAAAACATGTCAACACTATCCCAAATTATTTATAAAAGAAAAAGAAACAATTATTTTGCCTCTTTATCAAAACCATATTTTTTATTAAATCTCTCTACACGTCCTTTTCTACCACCAAACTTTTGTTCACCAGTATAAAATGGATGACATTTATTACATACCTCTACACTAATAGAAGGAATAGTAGACATAGTCTTAAATGTATTACCACAAGCACAAGTAACGGTAGCTTCTACATATTCTGGATGAATATTTTTCTTCATATTAATCTTCTCCCTTCGCCATGACTAAAAAGTCATAGATAATAAATTACAACAAGTATTATAACAATTATTTTATCTTTAGTCAACTATTTTTATATCAGCACCAACTCTATTTAATTTACCAACAATATCATCATATCCTCTTAATATATAAGAAATATTATCAATAATAGTCTCACCATCAGCTATAAGACCACAAATAACCATAGAAGCTCCACCTCTCAAATCAGTAGCCGAAACCTCTTTACCAACTAACTTACTACTACCATATATAGTAGCAACCTTATTATCACTACTAACCTCAATAGACGCTCCCATCTTTATTGTATCAGCAATATTCTGAAATCTATTTTCCCAAATAGTCTCTTCTATATGACTAATTCCTTCACAACTAACCAAAAAAGGTGTCATAGGTTGCTGTAAATCAGTTGGAAATCCAGGATAAACCATAGTCTTAATATCTATCCCCTTATACTCAGAAACATCAGCAACAAAAATATAATCATCACCTATCTCTAAATTAACACCAGCTTCTTCTAACTTACTAGTTAAACTCTCTATATGTAATGGCTCAAGATTACTAACCTTCAAATTTTTTCCTAACAAAGAAGCAATTATAACATAAGTACCAGCCTCAATCATATCAGGAACAACATTATGTTTAGTAGAATGTAAATGATCTACACCAATAATTTCTATTCTACCAGTACCAATACCTGATATACAAGCCCCCATACTATTAAGAAAATTACAAACATCTATAACATGAGGCTCTTTAGCAGCATTATCAATAACAGTCTTACCACGAGCCTTAACAGCTGCTAAAATAATATTAATAGTAGCCCCAACACTAGGAAAATCTAAAAATATCTCAGCACCAACTAACTCATCAGCATCAATTATAACACGCCCATCATCCTCACGAACAACAGCCCCTAACTTCTCAAATCCTTTAAGATGTAAATTAATAGGCCTCTCCCCAATAGAACATCCACCAGGAAAACACATATCAACATGCTTATACTTTCCTAAAATAGCCCCCATAAAGTAATAAGATGCACGTAACTTACCTGACATACTACAAGGAATAAACTTATTATCTATCTTAGTATCATTAAATACAATACTATGTTTACCTCTCTCTACCTTAACTCCCAAATAATCAAGAATCTCCTCTAAAGCATCTATATCACTAATATCAGGAACATTATTAATTTCTACAATCTCATCACATAAAATAGAAGCAGGTATAAGTGCAACAGCACTATTCTTAGCACCATCTACAACAATTTCTCCACTAAGTCTCCTACCTCCAACAATCTTTAATTTAGGCATATTACTCCTCCTAACTTATTATATTTAAATAAAAAAAATCAGTCACTCAAATTAACTGTTATTATATTAAAATAAAAAAATAATAAAGTCAATAGTTTTTTTAATTTATAAAATTAAAAAAATTAACCTTAAATAAACTATTTTTACATGCAAAACGCCCTACAACTAAATATATAGCTAGGGCGTAACCGTTATAAATAAACTATCTTTTGTAAGCCTTTGCATAAACAAGTCTATGAGAAGAAGTATTAACAATATCCCCATCATTTATAACACCAGCTTCTATAACATTCCAAGAATTAGGAACAAATATATGATCAACTATCTTTTTAGAATCATCACCATACCAAGTATAATCATCAATAGGTACCCTTTTTAACAAAGAACCAATAGAATCAATAAATTCCTTAAAATGTTCTTCATTAGGTTCCATATTAAAATTACCAGTCATAAATATTGGAGCAATCTTAGAATATTCAAGCAATATTTCTCTAATAACTTCAAGTTGCTTCTTTTGCACATCCTTATCTATATAATCTAAATGTGTATTAATAATACCAACAGCATTAACAAAATCATTACCAACAAGTGCAAAAGTAGCAATTCTAGGCATATTATGACCTATTCTAATATTTTTAATCTTAGGAAGCCATGGTAATTTCCAAGTTTGCTCATATATAATTTTTTTCTTAGATATTATATTATTACCTTCATTATATGGAATACTCTTAAATATACCATCACCATACCTATAATTACCTCCAATATAATAATCCCTAAGCACTTTATCTAAATTATACTCATAATTTTTAGTCAACTCTTGTACACCTAATATATCAATATTCATATTTTTTATTACCTGACTAACAACTTTAGTATTAGAAGTACCATCTTCTCTTATTCCACCTTTTCTATTAACCTTAGTATCTTTAACATCAAAACTACCAACTGTTATAATATTATCCACAACAATCACTCCTTCTTAAGGACTATATTATACACTCATAAATACCAACTGTCAACAAAAAAGTTACTTTCTAATTAATTAAAAAAATATACTTTATACTATCTAAACACATAATAAATAGCTAAAATAATCAACATACCACCACCACCTATAGTAGCAAGCTTACCAAACTTATTACTAAGTATATTACCAAGCCTCAAACCAATAAAAGTAAAAAATCCACTACAAATCATAAATATACTAGATACTTCTAAAAAATTATCATTAATAGCTTTAAGACCAATACCAGTAGTCAAACTATCAAGACTAACAGAAAAACCAAATAAAACTAACCCCCACATACTAAGAAGAATCTTTACATCACTCTCTTTAATACTAGAAATAATCATCTCTAAACCAATAATACTAAAAATAATACCAACAACAATATTAACATTAAAAACAAAATAAACAAGTAAAAAATGACCTATACTAAGTCCTAAAAGAGGCATAAAAAAATGAAATAGACCTACTATCATAGTTAAAATTATTTCATTTTTTCTACCTATATTCTGCGTACCATATATTAAAGATAAAGAAAAAGCATCCATAGACAAACTAATACCAACAAGTAAAGTCGTAAAAAAAGCATCCATAATATTATCACCTAATAAATAATATTATGAATATCAACTTATAATAACTAGAATATTTTATTTATAACCTCTAAAACCAAACTCTTATACTCAACTTCTCCAGTATCATTACTATCAGCCTCTAACAAACATAAAGGTGGAAACAAAACACACCACCAATTATCACCTTGAGCTTCCCCTATATATACAACTAAAGATTCATACTCACCCTCGTTATATATAACTCCTTTATAAGACTTATTTGGAAAATGATTCTTTCCAAAATTAATAGTAAAATCCATATCATAATCATTATCCTCAAACATTTTCTTAATATCACGATTAAGCTCATCTTGAGAATCTTCTATAATATCCTTAGCCTTATCAACATCAACAACCCCATCCAACTTAAGAGTCATATAATTGCTAACATAATTCTTTACTTTCTCTTTCATATTTTGATCTAAAACACTATTACTATTAGGAACCACCCTAACCCTAATAGCATCCCCAGGAATAATAACCTCAGCATTAACATTAATATATACAAATATAGAAATAATTATTATTACTATAACAAATATAGTCTTCTTCATTAACATCACCCTTTCAACTACATAATGGGTAATTATTTTTAAAATTATACAATTATTTCTATTTTTCAATTAAATTGCTATTCCCAATCTTCTAACACGTCAAACTTTAACTCTTGCATATCTTTAATTAATTCTTTATCATTTTCTAATTCTATATGAGCATCAATTTTTTTAATAGCCTTATCATAATCATATTCTAACAAATATAACCTAAACAAATAATTATATACGTCTAACTTATAGCCACCATAAGTATTTAATTTTTCTAAAAAGAAATCAATACCTTCCTTAACTTTATTAGAAAAATCATATAGCCAACAACATCTATCCAAAAGTATACTTTCCCTATCATCATTAAAAGAAAAATTATCATAAAATAAATTAACTATATCCTCCAATTTAGATAAATATTTCTTCTTATCAATATGGATATAATCAATTAGTATACTAGTATAAACACTAAAATAATCATACAGACTATAATGAATACTAACCTTATCATCATATTCATCTATATCCTTAAAATCATTTTCTAAAATAACATCCTTAATTAAATCATAAGCATCAGATAAATTTTTAAAATCCATCTGTTTTTCAACATCTTTGTTTCTTTTAATAAATAAAGGAATTTCTTTTCTTTTTAACCCTTTATACACACATTCATCTATTCTTATATACTTCTCATCAAAAAAACTATAAAAATCAACTTCATCTTTATTATTATTTTTCTTAGGATACCTATCCCAAGAACTATCTATATATTTTTGATATGACAATGTAAAATCATTCTTATTTAAACAACATTTTTTATATTTCTTACCAGAACCGCATGGACAAGGATCATTTCTTCCAACCTTAACATTATATTTCAAACTATCTTTAACCTCATCAGAAAGTTTATCAATTAATTTATCAGTAACCCTATCAAGATCAATCTCTGAATAATTATTTTTCTCAAAACAAGCCCACCATGACATATACTTCTCTACACTATCTACAATCTCATAATTATCTTTTAAATGATTATAATCAAAAATATTATCTATAAAATTATCATATCCTCCACTATAACTATAATCAATAACATCACTTTTAAATAATAATTTAACATCATCTATCATTTCAAACAAATGGGCATCAACAATTATATTAAGTATTTCATTATAAATTCCATCATATTCATAATCATATAGTTTAATTAAATATCTCAAATATTTAATTAAACTTTCCCTTCTAACCATATCATGAACAAAAAAACACGTATAACAACTTAAAAATCTATTCCTAACATAATCATCAAGTTTCTTATTTTCAATAAGTTCATTTAATAATTTAAAATTACCATCAAAAACACTAACAACAACAGCAGGAATTTTATCCAAAACACCCGCACCATAAAAATTAAAAGCATTCTCTACATTATCTTTATTAAACAAATCAATCAGTACAGGAAATAACTCCTGACATTTAAACTCCGCTAACAAAAAACAAGCATAATCTACTACTAAAGGAACATGTTCTAACTTATTATCATCAATATCTTTACTAATTTTCTTAAGCTCTTTTAATAAATATTTACTAGCTTCCTTTCTATTCTTCCTTAACTCATCTAAAATATCTTTTTTAAATACACCATCTTCATTATATAACTCTTTTATTAATTCTTTCATACAAACTCCTTACTACAATATTATTCTATATAAAATACGTAATCCTTCATCAATACTACTTTAACATTTATAAAACAAAAAATCAATCATTTTATCATTTTACAGAAAAAAAGAATAAATTTTTTTATCAAATTTTATCTATTTTTATTAATTTAATTTATTTTACTCTTTTTTTCTGCAAAAATACTACTAACTTAAAATTAATTTTTATTACTTTATACAAAATACTGCATACAAAGGAACTGATTTTATATTATTCTCAAAACCAAAATTCTTACTAGACACCCTAATAGCATAACTAGGATTATATTTTTTCATATAAACATTTAAACATTTAGATTTAGTATTATCACTTGCTTTTACTTCAATAGGAATAACACCATCTTTATTAGTTATTAAAAAATCAATCTCAGCTGTATTACCACTAGTCCAATAATTTAAAGATAACTTATTAGCAACAAAAGTCTGAGCAACATAATTCTCTACAATAGCACCTTTAAATCTAAATGATTTATCTAACATTATATCATTAAAAAGAATACCACTAATACTACACAAAAGACCAACATCAGACATATATACTTTAAAAATACTTTCATCTTGATAAACCTTAATAGGAATATCAACATTCTTAACATTATTACATATATAAATCATGTTACTATATTCCAACCACTGAATAGCTGTTACATATTTTCTTTTATTACTCTTATCATCTATCTTAGAATATTGAAACTTCTTGTTTTCTTTAGCTAATTGATAAGAAATATTTTTATATACCTTTTCTATTTTTATTCCCTCAGCACTATTATAAACATACTTATTCATATCAGCAACATACATTTCTATAATTAAACTTAAAATATTCTTATCAAATTTCATTATATCTAAATCATTACTAATAATGTTTAAGACAGCTTCTGGCATACCACCAACATATAAATAAATCCTATACAACTCTAACAATTTTAAATGAACAACTTCTTCCATCTTCTTATTATTCAAATAGCAATATTCTATTTCTTTTATTATATCTCCTTTACCAATTGCCACTAAAAACTCAGAAAAATCCATAGGATACATATATTCTATAAATACTTTACCAACTGGAAAAGAAGAATGAAATCTATTTATTTTTACACCAAGTAAACTTCCAGCTACTATAACATTATATCTTACATTAGACTCACACATATATTTCAAAGATGAGATAAACTCTTCACTTTCCTGTACCTCATCAACAAAAAAAATAGTATCATCAGAATCCAATTTTTTACCAATAATCCATTCCATTTTCTTTATCTTATCAGAAATAGAAATATCTTCTTTATATAATTTTACAATATCCCTACGATCTAATAAATTTATATAAATATAATTTTTAAAATTATCTCTACAAAATTTATCTATCGTATAAGTCTTACCTATTTGTCTAACCCCTACTACCATCATAGGCTTTTTCATACCATCAGACTTCCATTTTAATAAGATATCTTCAAATTTTCTCTTCATAAATATCCCCTTTCTTTAAAATTAATTATACATTAAATATATATTTTTTTCAATAAAATGCACGTTTTTGCCACATAAAATTATACAAAAATGCATATTTTTCCCACTTATCTCAAATTTATCTCCCCTTACGCCTTTGAGACTTATAAACAAATCTAACTAAAATACTATCGGGAACTACCTTAAAAATAACTCTAAGAGCCTTAATATTAAATCCTGGAATAATTATAAACTTATTTTTAAACATAGAGTCAATAGCATATTTTCCAACATAATCACTATCCAACCCCTTAAGACTAAAACTAACTCCTGCAACATCATCAAAATTAGTCCTAACAGGACCAGGGCATAAAACACTAACCCTTACATTAGACTTTTTTCTTCTAAGTTCCTCCCTAATCCCCTGATTAAGTCTTAAAACATAATTCTTAGTAGCATAATAAGTATCCATCAAAGGACCAGGCATAAAACCAGCAATACTAGCAACATTAAGAATTCTACCACTATCTTTCTTTAACATATCAGCTAAATATAACTTAGTTAAAACATGTAAAGCTCTAATATTTATATCAATCATTTCTATTTCTTTATCTAAAGAAACACTATTAAATTCTCCAAATAACCCAAAACCAGCATTGTTAATAAGAATATCAATATCTGGATATCTATCATGTAACTTAATACAATTATCATAAATACTTAAATCCATAGAAACAACTTCTACCTTACCTTTAAATTCCCTCTTAATCTTATTAAGTTTATCTTTATTCCTAGCAACAAGTACCAAATCATATCCCATACTATTCAAATATTTAGCCATACTATAACCTATACCACTACTAGCACCAGTTATTAATACTCTCATCATACCACCTTCTATTAAGTTTATTTTTATACACTAATCGATTAAAATATCATCAATTAAACATATATATTTCCGAAACTATCCATCAGACAATTAATATTTATAAGAAAATAATATCACAAAAAAACATCTATGACAACAATCACAGACATTTAAATATTTACTCTTCAACATATTTTCCCGTATCAAAATCATAATGACCTTCACCATATTTTTTCCTAAGTTTTGGATCAGAATAACCAAAAGGATCACTACCCTCACCAGGATGACAATAATAAATCCAAGTAATAGCATCTTTACCATAAAACTCAGGATCAGAATTTTGAATACATTTAGATACATGTGATATATACTGACTCGGATCATCTTTATTAATCTCATTACCATCATTTGTAACAGATATTAACCCATATGTTCCATCATGTTGATTAACATACTTAGGTAAAGTCCTCTTACCATCTACTAACACAGATTTAACAGCCTCTTCAACCTTATCAGTAACCTTATTAGCATCAGACCCATTATCCATATATTCCTTAGCATTATAAAACCATCCACCATTTCTTACATATTCATAAAGTCCTTCAGCACCTTTCTTACCATTATACTCTCCACCACGCAATTCAAATAAATTAGCCATCAAAGAAGCCTCTCCAGCAGCTCCTTTCACACTACCTTGCTCTTGAATACATAATCTAGAAAGCTTTAACAACTCTTCATCAGTCAAATCATACTTCTCAAATTGATCCACTACTATAGGCATTGGTTCATTAAGATCATAATTTTCCACTAATAATACACTATTACTTTTATTCTTATTTTTATAATTACCAACAATAGATTTAGTTAATCCATCTAAAGTAGTAATTCTTTTTACATCAAATTTTTCTATGTTAGTATTATTATTTTTTAAACCTATCTTCTTTATTTTCATAAAATATCACCATAATAATTAAATTCTAGGCAAAATTTCTATTTTTAATTCTTTAATAATCTCTTGAATATCAATACTAAAATTAGATAATAATTCCTCACCTATTATTTTATCATTAATTAATAATAAATCTTTATTATATTTCACAAAATTATTCAAATTTAAGTTTAATAATTTATCATTAATTTCCATAATTTTATTTATATTATCTTGCCTCATTTATAATCATCCCCTAATTAATAATATTTTTAAAATTATTACTAGTAGCTCTTTCTAATTCTTCAACACTAACAATTTCTTTACCTAAAACATCTAAATTTAAATTATGTATACTCAAAATATTATTCATATTAATAATAATTTCTGACTCCAATTTTTCAATAGCATTCAAATTATCAGTCTTATAATAATTACTTAAATCAACAAACAAATTATTAATATCTTCTACTAAAGCATTCTCCTCATCAATATACATTTGAACTTTATTATATATACTCTCCATTTTTTGAGAATCTGTAATAGAAACATCTAAACTTATATCTTTTTTAAGATCATAATCTTTAATATCAGTAATTCCAATAATGACAACCTCAATTTTTGAAATTTTTCTTTTAATAGTTTTTTCTATTGATTCAATCTTCCTAAGTACTTTCCTATTTTTTTCACATAAACTCCCTAAATTATCATTAAATTTTACTAATTTAGTTTTTTCATTTTCTACTAAACTAATAATTTTAGCATCACTACCTACTAAATTAAGATTATTATAAATATTAATTATATTATTCATATAATTAGCAAGATCATTTTTTAAATTTATATATCCATCCTCCAATAATAAATCATAATTAATTCTATCACCAATTTTACTATACTCCTCAATTAAATATAAAAAAGTTTCTAAAAAATCATCTAAATTATAAATAAATTCTGAAATAACTTTTTTCTCATCACAAATAATAGAATAATAAACTACCCCCTTACTTGTTCTCCAACAATTTTTTATTTCATCTATAGAATTATAATAATTAATAAAAATATCATAATAGTTATCTTTTATATCTTTAAATTTTTCAATTATTTTTTTTATTTCAATAACATCAATCATAAATACCTCCCTTTTAAAATAAAAAAACTTATAACAAGTTTCTTTATTTTAAATTATATTTAT
>CALVPO010000047.1 GCA_944351345.1 uncultured Bacilli bacterium
ATATAGTTAGAGTAAGCTATACAGTATCACTAAAAGGTGGTAGCAGTAAAGTAAGTGGTGAATATAGCCTAGATGGAAATGATAACATCTTTGAAATAGGAGCTGATAAAACACCAAGATTAACATTAGAGTTTAAAGATAATACAAGTGGCTTTAGCTTAAGTTCAGGCAATACCTATATTATATCAACTCAGTATTGGTATCTAGAGGATGGAGAAGAAGTACTATTAGAAGATAGAATGACAGGAAATACAACATTCACAGCAATACTTAACTTATGATCGGAGGAATTTAAATGAGAAAATATAATAGTAAGACAAAGAAAACAATGATAATAATACTTGTCATATTCGCAGTATTTATTATTATATTTTCTTTATTCTTAAAAAAATATACAGAAGTAAAAAAGACAGCCTATGTAGTAGAACTAGGTTCTATACTATTTGATAATGAACAAAATAAAATAACTACAACAGAAGAAGCAACAATTAAAATAAAATGGGGAGGTGACTACTACTTAGTATACCAAGATACTAACTATAACTTAGGCAAACACTCAGTAGTCTATAACACTAATAATGGAGATATATCTTTGTATGGCAAATTCTATGAAGTGGAAAAAAGTGGTGATGTTAAAGTCAGAAAAGATGAAACTAAAGTAAGAAGTTCTGTAAACTCTAAATTTTATAAGTTAGAAGATAGAAAATATTTAATAATTGATAGAACAATAGAAGCAGTAAATTCTTCATTAGTAACAAGCAACTATCTAATGGTAAATCTAGACAAATCTGGAAATGCCACATTATTAAATGACAAAGTAAGCTTAAAGACAATTACTCCAACAACACTAAGAACGTCAGCTTATACTTTTGATATAGCAAACGAATTATTAAATTTTGGAATAGAAGATATAGACTTAAAAAAGATAATAGGTAGTACTAACGTCTATGATGAAGATACGTATGATTTAAATGCTGAACCGAGTGATGACGAAGATAGTGAAAGTGAAAATGGAAATGGTGATGGAACAGGAAGTGGATCAGGCCAAGGAGAAGGTACAGGAAATAATAATTCTAATGGTAATGGAAACAATAATATACCAGGTACTGGAAGCGGATTAAATGGCAATGGCACAACCCAAGGATCAAATTCTGATTATAATAACAACTATGATAGTGGAATATCAGATAGTACTGTAGAAGATATAATAAAAGCAACTAGAAACACATCTGTAATAAGAGTATCATCAAACATAAATTCTATATCAGTAGATTATGTAGTATATGACCCAGACAATGAGTATAAAAGTGTATATGTAGAAATAGAAAATTCTACTAATGGCCAAATAAATACCGTATACCTATCTAAAACAGATACAAATATATTAATAAATAATTTAACTCCTAATGTATACTATGATTTATCTTTCAAATACACTTATACAGAAGGAGGCCAAACAAGAGAATACACCTTCGATAATTTTGGTATATACACAGAAATCCCTCAAATGAATCTATCAGTATCAAAAATAGTTAATAATAGATTGTACTATACTATTAATTTAGACGATAGTTATAACATAGTAGGTGGAGCCCTAAACCTTTTAGTAAATGGCCAAATAGTAAAAAGTACTAGTATTTCCACAAAAGGAAATACTAACATAATAACAGGAGATGATTGCTATTTCGACCTATCAGATTTAAACCTAAAAAAAAGTGATGATTCAACCCAAACAATAATAACAGTAAGACTAACATCTCTAAGCTTTAATACCTATACGATCAATCCAAACATATCATATAGGTTCAAGTATTAGGAGGAAATTATGAAAACAAAAGATAAAATAATAAATTTTTTCAAAGAAAACTACAAATTAATCATTCCTATATTGTTACTATTAGTTATCTTTATAGCCTTTATAATATATTATAAAGTATCAATATTAGATAACTACAGAGAATATAAAGATGAAAAAGTATATCAATACTTTTTCAATCAAAAATATGAGTATAAAGCTAGTATAGGTTTTAATCGTAAACAAGAAGTAGTAGAATTTAAAACAAAAGATTATGACATTAACTTTGATTCAACCCCAATTTATTATCAAAAACAAAATAAAGTAATATTTCCCTCCAATATGAGTGTTGTAATGCCAACTCTAAATTGCTCAGAATATTTACTTGCTAAATATTCTCTATTACAAAAAAACAAAGGAAATTATATCTTAAAAACAGAGGATTATGAAGGTAAATTAGGACATTATTTCCTATATGATGGTAATAATTTATATTTCTTCTTAGATGAAGTAACATTAACAATAGGAGATGATACTATAAAACTTAGTCCTTTATCATATGTTATAGCAGATACAGAAAAATCATCTATATCATATTATGACAAAGAAAATGATACTGCTAAAACAATAGAAACACTAAATACTGATTCAGTAGTAGAAACAGAATACTATAAAATATACATAAGTATAGATCAAATAGATTATTATGGGGAAGATGTTATATTAACATCAAAAATAGATGAATTAAATCCCATAAAGATGAAAGAAAATAATTAAAATTAAGAGTATAGGAGTAAATTATGAATGAAAATAATAATCAAAATATAACTAAAGAAAATACTACATCACAAAAGTAAAAATTTAATACTAAAAAAATAATAGTAATAATTATAATAGTAGTACTATTAATAATAATCATTCCAATAGTAGCAGTATTTTTATTATCATTTAATGCTGTAGCAAAAACCCTAATCAATAGTAAAAGAGCTACTTTACAAGATACAGCAAATTATACTGCTCAATTATTTAATACTAAATATACAGAATGTCTAATTGATGATACTACAAATGATGTATACAGAGAAGTTTTAGGAGCAGGTTCTGGATATGATTTTACTAAACCAGGAGCATACGAAATATCTGATTCACTTACAGATGAATTATCTATAGTCCCAAATAGCTATAAATTAGGCTATAGTAACGATGAAGTAAATTCTAATAATATAACAAAATCAATTGTAATATTTGATGGAAGTACTCAAGTTGTATGTTTAGTAACAAACCCAAATAGTGACTATTATGTGGAAAATAACAAAAATAATTCAGTAACCATTAATTCTACAACATATACATTCAAATCAACAGAAGGGGATGAAAATGATATTATGTGGGCTTGTAGTAATGATAAAAACAGTTGGGAATAAAAAGTATTATAAAACTAAAAATAGCAATTTAGGAGCCAATTTTAGACTCCTTTTTTCGTTGACAATAAACGGAATATTTGCTATACTTTTAATAGAATATGGAGTAGTCCATAATATTAGAGAAAGGTAGTGATTTTGTGGAAACAGTAGAAGCTGCAATTGCAACAAGTATTGGAATTATGCTAGGTCTAGCTTTCCTTGGACTTGGAATTGGAGTAGGATTACTAGGAGGAAGAGTAGCAGAGGCCGTTGGAAGAAACCCTGAGACTAAAAATGATGTAGTACATTCTATAATGACAATATTAATAATTACATCAGTATTTTTATTATTCTTATTCTTATTCTGTTTCTTCTTATTATTCTATAATCCATTAATTTCTTGATAATATATAGCTAATGATATACTTATTTATAATAGCATGTTGTGTAATTTGTCTACTTGTCTTTTTTATGTTTTTAATATTAAGAAAAACAGTAAAAAAAATAAATACCCAAACAAAATTATACTTTGTAGACAAATCCCAAGAATATGACTATCTAATAAACGAAAAATTAGATAAATTAAATAAATTAAATGAAGAAATAAAGGAAAAAGAATTAAACAAGGAAGAAAATGAACAAGAAAAAAACAAGAATAATTATGAATTTGACTACAATATTATTAATTTACTAAATAATACAGAATATCAAGATAAAAATATATTTGAATTAAATAAAAAAATAGATGAAAAATTCAACATAGACTACGTATCTTTAATTAACAAATTTTTAATGATAACAGATAATAATAATCAATATGATTTTTGTAAGAAGCTAAAAGATAAATTTACTAGTGACGTAATTTATTCATTAAGAATATTATCTAACCTAGAATTAGATAAAAAAATTAAAGATATGCTAACAGAAGAAGAATATAAAATATACAATTTATATAAAGAAGTAAATTCTAATAGTAATATTGATGGCTTTATAGATTATTTGAATGAACTTATAGACTTAAATAATCCTAATATTATAGTTTATGTAGGAGATAAGTCAGAAAATTATGATTATTTAAGTAAATATGTCAAAACAATTTATTCTGCTGATATTTACAAAGGAATAAAAATAAAGTATCAAAATAAAATATACGATTATAGTTTAAATGAAAGGAATGTATAGCATGAATGATAAGTTTAATGATAATATAGATAAAGCTATTTCAAATATAGAAAATAATGAAAATATATATCCTACAGGAAGAGTAGTAAAAGTAAATAAATATAATATCGAAGTAACTGGATTAAATGATGTAGCTTTCTATGAAGCTGTTGTTGTTTCTAATAAAGCTAGTGGCTATGTAATGGGAATATATCCCAATAAAGTAGTAATATCGTTAGTAAATATAGACGAAGACATAGTACCAGGAGATTTAGTATATGCTCTAAAAAAAGAATTTAAGTGTCAATTTAGCATGGACTCTATGGGTAAAGTCATAGATATATTTGGAAACGACTTAATAGCAGGCAAAAAATTTGAAAAAATTGTTGATATAAGCATAGAGAATAAAACTATTCCAATTATGGATAGAGCAGCAGTAAAAAGAGAATTATTAACAGGTATATCTGGAATAGATTTAATGTATCCAATAGGAAAAGGACAAAGACAATTAATAATAGGAGATAAAAAAACTGGTAAAACTCAAATAGCGTTGGATACAATAGTAAACCAAAAAGGAAAAAGAGTAATTTGTATCTATGTAGCTATAGGAAAAACTAAAAAAGAAGTTAAAGACATATATTTTGAGTTAACCAAAAGAGGAGCAGCTAGTTATACTATAATTATAGCCTCATTCAATGATGAATTACCAACTAGAACATACTTAACACCATATGTAGCAACATCTATAGCTGAATCATTCATGATGCAAAAATATGATGTTTTAGTAGTATTCGATGACCTAAAAAAACATGCCGATGTTTATCGTGAAATAAGCCTTATGAGCAAAAAAACACCAGGTCGTGATGCTTATCCATCAGATATATTCTATACTCATTCTAGATTACTAGAAAAAGGTGCTCAACACATAAATGGTGGTTCTGTATCCATGTTTCCAATAGTAGAAACAAAAAGTTCTGATATAACTGACTATATATCAACAAACATTATTTCAATCTGTGATGGCCAACTCGTATTATCATCAAAAAATTTCGCCAAAGGTGAAAAACCAGCCATTGATTATGGATTATCAGTATCAAGGCTAGGTGGAAATGTTCAAACTCCAGATATGAAAAAAGTTGGTAGCAAACTAAGAAGAGAACTATTATCTTACCTAGAAGTAAGAGAAGTTTACGAACTTGCCAACATAGATGAAATGAGTAAAGAACTTCAAAAGAAAATGAAAGATGGAAAAGTAATGCTAAACAAATTAAAACAATATAAGTTTAGTCCTAAATCAAAAGAAGAAATGCTTAAAGACTTTGAATTCTTATTTACAAGCGAAGAAAAAACTACTGAACAAAATAACAATAATAATAAAAATACAAAAGAAGAAAATAAAACGCCAAAAGAACAACCAAAAGAAGAAACTAGTGAAAAAAATGTTTAGACGAGGTGAGATAAAATGGTAGTTGGAAAAATTATATCTATTTTTGATATTAGTATTGAAGTTATACTAAATGGTAACAATATTAAAGTAGGTGACATCTTAGAAGTAGAAGGAGATTCAAATTATAGATTTGAAGTAGTAGAAATAAGTAATACTAGTGCTATATGTATCAGCCTCGAAACAACCAGAGGACTGAAAAAAGGTGCATCAGTTACACTAGTCTCAAGTGGTATATACGTAGAATATTCTGATAATGTACTAGGAAGAGTCTTTAACTCATACGGTTCAGTAATAGATAAAAAAGAATTCAATAGTATAACAACCAAAAGAGTAGATCATCCTACAACTACACTAAAAGAATTAAATATAGAATCAGAAATATTATGGACAGGTATAAAAGTAATAGACTTTTTTGCACCATTACAAAAAGGATTTAAAATGGGATTACTAGGAGGAGCAGGAGTAGGAAAAACAGTTCTAATAAAAGAAATAATTCACAATGTATACACATCTCTAAATTCAAATGCCGTATTTATAGGAATAGGAGAACGTTCAAGAGAAGGACAAGAACTATATTCCGAAATGAAAGAATCAAACTTATTAGATAAAATGTCGATGGTATATGGACAAATGGGAGATAACCCAGTCTCAAGAAGTAAAGCCATATACTCAGGATTAACAATTTCTGAATATCTTCGTGACGAGAAAAAACAAGATGTATTATTATTTATAGACAACATATACCGATTTATCCAAGCAAAAGCCGAAATAGCTACAGAATTAAAACAAATTCTTATAGGAAACGGTTATCCAGCAGATATGGCCAGCGAAATGAGTAAAATAGAAGAAAGAATTAATTCTAACCAAAATGGTTCAATTACTTCTGTCCAAGCCATATATATACCAGCTGACGATCTAACAGATGAATCAGTACAAACAATTATGTCTTATATGGACGGGCAAATAGTACTAGATAGAAAAATAGCCGAACTAGGCATATATCCAGCCATTAACGTATTTAATTCCACAAGTAAACTAATTGACGTAGAAAAAATAGGTGAAAGACATTATAATTTAGTAGAACAAGTCCTAAAAACCTTAACAAGATATAATGAACTAGAAGAAATTATAACAGTGCTTGGTATAGAAGAATTATCAGAAGAAGATAAAGGCATTTTTTATAGAGCTCGTAAATTAAGAAATTACTTCTCTCAACCAATGTTTGTAGCCGAAGCATATACTGGTATTCCAGGCCAATTCGTTAAAATAGAAGATATTCTTATAGATGTTGAAAATATACTATCAGGAAAATATGACGACATAGATGAAAGTAAATTCTTATTCATAGGAAAATATCATGAATGATAGTGGAATAAAAGTAAGAATCTTCAATATGGATGAAGGCCTAACAGAATATGAAAATATCAAAAGTATAAGAATAATAAGTAGAGATTACAATTTATTAATAATGAAAGATTATATGCCAATAATAGGAGAAATAGTAGGAAGTGTAGATATAACAGGAGAAGATACAAATTTATCATATAAACAAATAAAAGCATTTTACATGAATCATGATAATGTATTCAACTTAATGATAGAGGAGTAATTTATGGATAGAGAAATATTAAACGGTCTTGTTAATTTTACATTAGTTTCTATAATATTCATTACAGTATTATTTATAATCTTTAATATATTTTGTAAAAAATTTAAATTTAACAAAAAAAATATAGAATTATATGGATTATTTTTAAATTTAGATATTCCTAGCCTAATATCAATATCTAGTATAACTATTAATTATTTATTCCTAGCATGGTGCACTATAAGTTTCTATGGCTTAAATATAATATATATAGCATTTATATTTATACTAGTACTAATAAGTGATGTTGTATTAGATAATTTTAAACAACTATTTATTGATTTTATATCTAGTATAATAAATTGTTTAGCAATTCAAATTATTTATTTAATTTATAATTATCTAACTACCGAAGTTTTTTCCTATATGCTTCTAATTATATTAATTTTAGTAATAATTTTTGTGTTTTTATATTATACCTATAACTTATTTAGACAAATAAATAATATTGTCGTAAATAATAAAAGACTAAAAAACAAAAAATATAAAATTTAAAGGAGGGTAAAGATGAGTAGCATTAAAAATGTTGTTAAAGTAATGAATTTTCACTCTCTTTTAAGAGTAGATAAAGCCAGAAAAAGAGCCGAAAAATATTTAACTGTTGGTAATGAAATTACAAAAATATTAACAGAAATATTATATAATAAAAATTTAGTTTTAGATAAACAAGCATTAATACCTGATAAAAACAAGCCCATATTAGATATATACATAGCCAATGACTATGGATATTGTGGAGATTTTAATTCATCAGTAAGAAGAGCAATAATGAAAAATGTAGATAATTACAAAATAATTATCGGTTCTAAAATAGTTTATAAAGATAATAAAACAGTCTTAAAAATGGAGAAAGATTTATTTAATGAAGAATTCAGCAAATTACAACATTACATAGAAAAATCTTTAATAGACATGTCTTATAGTGAAATAAATATTTATTACAACCATTATTATACATCAACAACTTTTGAATTTAAAAAAGTAAATGTATTTCCTATAGAATTTACAGGAGAGTATTATTCAGGTGTAGATTTTACAGCTGAGACAAATCTTCAAAATATGTTAAAAAGTCTAGTATCGTTTTATATATGTTATCAGTTAAAAATGTGTGAATGTGTAAGTGAGGCAGCAGAAAACTTAAATAGAAATCAAATAACTAATATGGCCTTAGATAAAATAGAAGAAAAAGAAGAAGAAAGAAGAAATCAATATTTACGAAAAAGAAACGAAGAAGCTTGTTTCAAAAATGTTGAAAATTATAAAAAAATAATTCAAATGGGTGATAATAATGGATAAAGTAGAAGATGAATCACTTATAAAAAAAATAGAAAAAGTTCAAAAAGAATTACCTAATATAGTATTACCTAATATGGGTATCATAAATAATGAAAAAAAGGTCGAGATTAATGGTAAAGATTATATAAAACATAAAGAAGTTAAGGAGGAATAGTTATGTTAAAATTAAATAACAAAGGTCAAACATTAGTCGAATATGTATTAATCATTTCGCTAGTCACTGTTATAGCAATAGCTGCAGTAAAAATATTTGGTGGCTATTTAAAAGATGCCGTTACTAAAATGAGTTGCTCAATGATTGGCAAAGAATATGTTGAATCAAAAACAGTAGGAGAAGCATACTGTGAAGGTGACGAAGACAGAATGTTTGAATAAAAAACTATGTTAGTAAATTTACTGTTGACAAATTAGTTAATCTATAGTAAAATAGAAAACCATCAGGGGTGATTTGGTATGGATAATGATATAAAAAAATTAATATGTGAAATCATATTAATGCTATTAATTATAATAATAACTATTCCAATATGTGTTAATGCTAGCAATAATTATACAAATAAAAAAGAAAATATGCAAAAATACAATAATATTTCAATAGATATCGAAAACAAAAATCAATATAAAACTATAAAATTAAAAAATTATAATACTGAAAAAAAAGTATTTAACTTAATATTAAAAACCAGTAAATTTTCCAATGAGTATAAAATAACTTTAGATGGAATAGAGTATAATTTAAAAGATATAGTTTATAGTGAAGATCAAACTAACTATTATTTTAATTTAGGAAGTTATGAAATAACACATAATAAAAATATAGATTTCTCTATGGAGTTAGCTGGCGATTATATTTATGATGACAGTATTAGTTATAGTTTCATAGCTGAGGTTATTTAGATTGCAAGATAAAATAAATATAGACTATAAAAGCTTCTTATCCATAGATAATGGAAAAGGTCTTTTATTACATCAAAACGAAATAGAAATATTATATAAATATGGTTTTGACTATAAAAAGTATACTGATCTAAAAAGCTTGATTTTTGACATCGATAATTATATAAATAGTTGTTATAACGATACAAATGAATTAGAAGAAGTACTAATAAATTTAAGTGAAATAAACTATTATAATAATATAAAAAAATAAATAGTTCATATCAAATTGAACTATTTATTTTTTGTATTTATATTCATAATAATTGGAAGAATAATAGGAATTCTACCAGTCTTATTAGATAGAAATGGCATAAGCCCATTAATTATTTCTTGCTTTAATTCATTATAAGATATATTTTTATTTTTTAATTTATTAATTATAATACGAGCAGAATTCTTTTCTATTTGCTTAATTAATAATTCATTTTCATTCACTAAAATATATCCTCTAGTAGTAACCATAGGAGTAGCTAATAACTTTTTTTCTTCTAAATCAACATTAGCAATAACTACTAAAATACCATTAGAAGACATTAGTTTTCTATCCTTTATAACAACATTTCCAACATCACCAATTCTAGAACCATCAACATAAACATCACCAGCAATAACTTTCCCAGATTTTACAATTTTACTCTTAGAAATAGAAAGTACATCCCCATTTTCTAATATAAAAGTTTTATTTTTAGGAATATCACATAAAGTAGCAATATC
>CALVPO010000048.1 GCA_944351345.1 uncultured Bacilli bacterium
TTATATTTATTAATAATTTTAGGTCGTTGTTTTTATTTTGTCAAATTGTAAGATTTATTTTTGAAAAATCCCTTATACAAAGTACTTTAGATGAATTATGGAAAGATAAAAGTAGTAATTATAAATATACGTGTTTTAGTACAACACAAACTGGTACATGTACTACCTTAGCAGAAATTCAAAATTATATCAATTCTGTATCTGTGCAAGTAAAATATCATTCGTATTTATCTAGGAGTTATGAGTCTACTTATACTAATGAATATAATAGTACAATAAAAACTAAAGTAGACTCTTGGTATAAAGCTAATATAGAAGATAAAGGATATAGTAAGTATTTATCAGATAATATATTTTGTAATGATAGAAGTATTATATCAGGAGATGGCTTTACTTTAAATCAAACTACTGTATATAGCACATTTGATAGACTCATTAATAATAAATCACCAATTTTAAAATGTTCAAGACAAGCAGATCAATTTACTATATCTCTTTCTAATAATTTAGGAAATGGAGAACTTACTTATCCTATTGGCTTACTTATAATAGATGAGGCTGTATATGCTGGTGGTAAATATAATAGTAATAATAGTTTATATTATTTATATACTGGAGAAAGCTATTTTACTATGTCACCTTCAGAGTTTTACACTTCATATGCTACAGCTTTTATATGGAGTGTATACTCAACTGGAACTCTTGTTCAATGGAGATGGGTTTCTGATATTGATAATATAAGACCAGTTATAAATCTGAATTCTGATATTTTGATTACTAGTGGAAATGGAACTGTATCTTCTCCTTATCAAATAAAATATAATTAAAATATTAAAAGAAATAGAGTTAATCTTTTAGATTTTTCTATTTCTTTGTTTTAGGAATTTTTTTGTTTTAATACGATATTTATTTAGATAAGATTATATTTTAAAATTTTCTATATAAACCAATTGCTTTACCTAATATAGTTACATTTTTTAAAATTATTGGTAACATAAAATCGTTTTCTGGTTGTAATCTAAAATAATTTTTTTCTTTATAAAATTTTTTTAGAGTAACTTCGTTTTCGTCATTCATAGCTACTACTATATCACCATTTTTTGCTACATTAGTTTTTTCTACTATTATGATATCGTTATCATATATACCAGCATTTATCATGCTATCTCCACTTACTCTAAGAGTAAATACTTCTTTACCTAAGGGTATCATATTAGTTGGAATAGAGAAGTATTCATTAGGATTAGAAATTGCTTCTATTGGATTTCCTGCTGTAACTTTCCCAAGTAGAGGAACACTTACTATATTATCAGTTGGATTTTCAAATTCATTGGGTACCATTAATTCAATTAACCTATTATTTTTTGGATTCCTTTTTATAAATCCCTTTTCAATTAAATTTTTTAGATGAACATGAACAGTAGCTGGTGAGTTTAGTCCAACTCCTTTACATATTTCTCTAACAGAAGGACTAAATTTGTTTTCTGCCATAAACTTTTTTATGAATATTAGAATTTCATTTTGTTTTATAGATAGATTGTTTTTTTTCATTTGTATCACCAGTTTAAGTTTAACATATATTATCTTTTGTGTCAAACATATGTTTGTGATTGCTTGGAAAAAAATTAGTGGAAAAATAAGAATAAATATGTTATCATATTAGATATGAGGTGGGTGAGATATAAATGAGTTTAGCTAGAAATAAATCAAGAGTTGTTGCTATGACTATTCTTTATCAAGTTTTTTTATATAAGAAAAATAAGATTGATTATAATATAGCTGATATTGTAAATGAGGTTAATGCTAGTAATGATTTATTTGTTAAGAGTTTAGTTGAGGGAGTAATTAAGTATGATGATGAACTTGAAAAGATTGCGAATAAGTATCTAAATAATTGGACGATAAATAGGTTAGGATTTACTGATCAGGCTATTATTAAGATAGGAATATATGAATTATTATATACTGATACTCCTTTTAAAGTTTGTATTGATGAGGCTATAGAGCTTGCACATGAATATAGTGATGATGCGGTTGTTAAGATGATAAATGGTGTTTTAGATAGTATACATCATAATGAAAATTGCTAGTTGGAGGTAATTTATATATGCAGAATAATTATTTAACTATTACACAACTTAGTAAATATTTGAAATATAAGTTTGATTCTGATATTAATTTGCAAACAGTTTATTTAAAGGGCGAAATATCTAATTTTAAGGCTCATACTAGAGGTCATTATTATTTTACATTAAAAGATGAAAATAGTAGGATAAATGCTGTTATGTTTCAGAGTAATGCTTCTAAATGTAAGTTTATGCCTGTTGATGGGATGAAGGTAATGGTTACTGGGAAGGTTAGTGTTTATGAGGCTAATGGTGGATATCAAATATATGTTAGTGATATGTTAGAGGATGGTGTGGGTAATTTATATATTGCTTATGAACAACTTAAGAAGAAATTAGAAAGTGAAGGACTTTTTGATAATAGTAGGAAGAGAAAAATTGTTAGAATGCCTAGAAAGATTGGAATTGTTACAGCACCTACCGGAGCAGCTATTAGGGATATTTTGACTACTATTAAAAGAAGATACCCTATAGCAACAACTATTTTGTTTCCTGCTTTAGTACAAGGAGAATATGCAGCAGAGGATATTGCCAAAAAAATTAATATGGCTCAAGAATATGATCTTGATACTTTGATAGTTGGGCGTGGAGGAGGTTCTATAGAAGATTTGTGGCCATTTAATGAAGAAGTAGTAGCTAGAGCTATTTATAATTCAAGAATTCCTGTAATAAGTGCTGTTGGACATGAAGTTGATTTTACAATAGCAGATTTTGTTGCTGATTTAAGGGCCCCAACACCAACTGCAGCTGCAGAGCTTGCTGCTGTTGATATAAATACTGTATTAGAATATTTAAATACTGCTAAGAGTAGGAGTTATAATGCTATTAATAATATTATTGGTAGAGATAAGAAAATGTTAGATAATATAGTTTCTAGTTATGTGTTTAAGAAACCATCTAATGTATATGAGGCATGGGAGCAAAAATTAGATATGTTAATAGATAGAGCAAATAATAGTATTAATAAAATTATTGAACTTAATAGAGTTAGGTTATTTAAGTTTAGTGAGAGTTATGTTCTTAATAATCCTAAGATGTTATATTTACCTAAGTTAGAGTATTTAAAGACTTTGTATAGTAGAGTTAATAAGGAGATTAATATAATATTATCTGATAATAGAAATAGATTATTTAAGTGTAGTGGAAGTTATGTTTTAAATAATCCTAGTGTGTTATATAAATTTAACAAACAGAAGCTTAATAGTATTATAAGTAAGTTAGAAGTTCTTAATCCCCTTAATACTTTAGCAAGAGGATATTCTATAATTAGAAAAGATAATAAGGTTATAAGTAGTATAAAAAGTATAAAAATAAATGATCAGATTATTGTTAATTTAAAAGATGGTGATTTATATACTAAAGTAATGAAAGTGAGTGAGGAGTAATGGCAGAAAAAAAGACAAATGAAATTAGTTTTGAAGAAAAAATAAAAAAATTAGAAAGTATTGTTAGCGAACTTGAGAGTGGAGAAGTTAATTTAGATGATGCTATAGATAAGTATACTGAGGCTATGAAGTTATCTAAGGAGTGTTCTGATAAATTAAATGAGGTTAGTGATAAGGTAAATAAAATACTTAATAGTAAAGGTGAACTTGAAGATTTTGAAGTAAGTGAATAATGATTGAAGATCAGTTTTTTTTAAAAATGTTAAACTGATTTTTTTGTATTGATTTTTTTTAAAAAATGTGTATAATAGGTGCTTAAGAAAGGGGGATTTTTGTTATGAGAAAATGTCTTAAGTATATTTTTTTAACTTTAATGTTAGTTTTTGTTTCTTATAGTTGTATTAATTTTTATGTTAATAATATTTTATTTGATAAGAAAGTAGATGCTAATGTAGTTAGGTTATCAAAAAGTCATGGTTTTGCTAATTATAGTGATAAGGTTAATATTAGTTTGGTAAGTAATAATGTTGATAGTTATGTAGAGGGAATTGATATAAATTCAAGTTATGATGATTCTAATCAGACTCAAGATAGTAATATTATAGATGATGGTAATGTTATAGGGGCAACAGGATATAGTGCTCTTAATTCTAAAAAGTATTTAAGAGTAAAACCTAATAATAATTCTAGTGAGATTGCAGTTTTGAAATCTAGTGTTCCGTTTGTTATACTAGATACTAGAAAAAATGATACTTGGTGGAAGGTTAAGTATAAAAATAAGATTGGATTTGTTGAAAATGCTTATTGTATGATTAATTTACCTGATTATATTCCTAGTATTACTTATCGTATTACAAATGCTACTAGTAGTATATATAAGTCTTCGGGAGCAAAATTATCTGTTACTGGAAAACAATTATATAAGACTGGTAAAATTTATAATGAGCGTCTAGGTAAAAATCAATTTATAGTTCCGGTTGTATATAGTTTTGCTAAAAAAATATTAATAGCACAAACAGAGGCTTTAAATGAAGGGTATTCTTTAAAAATATTTGATGCTTATCGTCCTGTTAGTGTTAGTAGAGAGATAAAATATTCTTTAAAAGCTCTTTATGATAATAATTCTAAGGTTAGAAATAATATTAATTATGCATCTAATGGGTCTTATTGGGGACAAAGTTGGTTTTTAGCTCAAAATTTATCTGCTCATAATTTAGCTGCTGCTGTTGATGTTACACTTACTAGAAAAGGTGAGACTAATAATATAAAAATGCCAACAAAAATGCATGAATTAAGTACAGCTGCTGTTAAATATAAAAAAGCAGTATCTGGACAGACTACAGTTAGAAATGATTTATATGCTAGTAGTATGAATGCAAATGCTAAAAAATTAGATAGATTTATGATGGAAGCTGGATTAACTAATTTAGCATCAGAGTGGTGGCATTTTCAGGATAACCAAGCATATAGTAGAATTAAAGCTTATGAACCAAATGGTTTAGATTTTCAACCTAGTAAAATATTAAGTTCTAAATATCAAATAATTTATCAATAGAGAGAATTTTAGTAGTGTAACAAAAAAAAGTTGACAGTTATAATCATCTATGCTATATTAGTAAATGTAAAAAACGAAGGAGGTAGAAAAGATATGGCTGTTAAGATTAGACTTAAAAGAATGGGAGCTAAGAAGGCACCTTTTTATAGAATTATAGTAGCTGATTCAAGAAGTCCTAGGGATGGAAGGTTTATTGATACATTAGGTACTTATAATCCTTTGACTGATCCGGCTTCAGTTAATATTAAAGAAGATGAGACTATTGATTGGTTATGTAAGGGAGCACAACCTACTGATACTGTTAGAAATATTTTGAGTAAAGCTGGTATTATGGAAAAATATCATAATATACGTCAAGGTAAGTAATTATGGATTTAGTAGTATTAACGGATACTATCATTAAGAAGCTAGTTAGTGATAGGAATTCGGTATCAGTAAAGGAGTTTGAATCTGATAATGAGAAGATGGTTCAAATAGAAGTTGTAGTATCTAGTGATGATTTGGGAAAAGTTATTGGTAAGAATGGTAAGACTATAAATTCTATTAGGACTATTGTTCAAGCTTCTGCTAGTTTAAATGGTGGTAGAATAGTAAAAATAAATGTGGATTCTTATTAGGAAGTAGTTTAAGACTATTTCTTTTTTTGTTTGCATATAATTAATATTAGCAATTGCTATTGACAATTGCTAAATAGAATGCTATATTATAGTTAGTTAATAAAATTATTAGCTAATGAAAGGAAGATGAGGAAATTAATGGCAAAGAAACAATTTAAAGCAGAGTCTAAAAAATTATTGGATTTAATGATAAATTCTATTTATACTAATAAAGAGATATTTTTAAGGGAGTTAATATCAAATGCTAGTGATGCTATTGATAAGTTATATTATAGGTCTTTGACTGATGATAAGATAAAGGTTAATAAGGATGATTTTAAGATTAGAGTTGATATTGATAAAGATGATCGTAAGATAATTATTACTGATAATGGTTGTGGTATGACTCGTGATGAATTAGAAAATAATTTAGGTACTATTGCTAAGAGTGATTCTTTATTGTTTAAGGAAGAGAATAAGAGTGATGATATTGATATTATAGGTCAATTTGGAGTTGGTTTTTATTCAGCTTTTATGGTTGCTAAAAAGATTAAGGTTGAAAGTAAGAGTATTGATTCTGATAGTGCTTATGTATGGAAGAGTGAAGGGGCAGATGGTTATACTATAAAAGAAGGTAAGAAAAAAGAAGTTGGTACTACTATTACATTAAAATTGAAAGATGATACAGAGGATTGTAATTATTCTGATTTTCTTGATACTTTTAAAGTTAAGGGTATAGTAAAAAAATATAGTGATTATATTAGATATCCTATTGTTATGAATATTGAGCATTCTGAATTAAAAGAGGGTAGTAAGGATGAATATGAGACTGTTGTTAAGGAAGAAACAGTTAATAGTATGATTCCTATATGGAAGAAAAATAAGAATGAGGTTACAGAAGAAGAATATAATTCATTCTATAGTGATAAGTTCTTTGATTATGATAAGCCACTTAAAACTATTCATACTAAAGTAGAAGGTAATTGTAGTTATAATGCTCTACTTTATATTCCAAGTCATTTACCATTTGATTTTTATACTAAGGAATTTGAGAAAGGTTTAGCTTTGTATTCAAATGGTGTACTTATTATGGATAAGTGTGCTGATTTAATTCCTGATCATTTTAGTTTTGTTAAAGGATTAGTTGATACAGAAGATTTATCTTTAAATATTTCAAGAGAGATATTACAACAAAATGTTAAGGTTAAACAAATTGCTAAGTCTATTGAAAAGAAGATAAAAAGAGAACTTGAGAATATGCTTAAGAATGATAGAGAAGCTTATGATAATTTCTTTAAGACTTTTGGAATGCAATTAAAGTTTGGTATTTATGCTGATTTTGGTGTTAATAAGGATGAACTTAAAGATTTGATTATGTTTTATTCTTCTACTGAAAAAAAGCTTGTTACTTTAGATGAGTACGTTTCTCGTATGAAGGAAGGACAAGAATGTATTTATTATGCTTGTGGTGAGTCTAATGACAAGGTTGATAATATGCCACAAGTTGAGTTAATAAAAGATAAAGGTTATGAAATATTATATTTGACTGAGTATGTAGATGAGTTTGCATTGCAGACATTAACTACTTATAATGCTAAGAAGTTTGTTAATGTTTCTAATGACGATGTTGATTTAGATACTGATGAGGAGAGAGAAGAATTAGAGAAAGTTAATAAAGAATCTAAAGATATGTTTGAATCTATGTTAAAGACATTAGAAAATAATAATATATCTGATATTAAATTTACACATAGATTAAAGAATCATCCAGTGTGTTTGACTACTGAAGGTCAAATATCATCAAGTATGGAAAAGGTATTGAATGCTTTACCTAATGATCAAAAAGTAAATGCTCGTATGGTTATGGAGATTAATGAAAATCATCCAATTGCTCAAAAATTACAGACTTTATATAAAGAAAATAGTGAGGAGTTAGAAAAATATACAAAAATATTATATGCTGAGGCTAGGTTGATTGAGGGGTTACCTATAGATAATCCTACTGAGGTTAGTAATTTGATTTGTGATATTATTTCTAAATAGTAGGTTGATATGAAAAAGATATTTAAGAGATTTTTAGCTTATTTAATTGATTTATTTATTGTATCAATAATATCATCTTGTATTATGGTTATACCATTTATAAATGTTAATAGAGATGATTATAATAAAAATTATAAGAAATATAATGAATTATATAATAATTATAATAAGTTTAGTCAAGATTTAGCTGATTATTATGAAGATAATAAATTAGATGAAGAAGAATATGAAAAGTTAATTTCTGATAATAAAGATTATAGCAATATAGTTTCTAAATATTATAAAGATGGTAAGTTATCTGAGAAGAATTATAATAAATTAAGTGATGATGTTAATGAAGTATTTGAGGATAAATATAAGAGTATTTATTATAAGTTAAGTAAATACTCTGTTATTGGAAATATTGTTCAAGTAATTGTTATATTTGCTTATTTTGTTGGTATTAATTTATTAACTAAGGGTCAGACTGTTGGTAAGAAGATAATGAAACTTCAGATTATTAATAATAAAGATTCTTCTAGTAAGGTTAGTGCTTTAGCATATTTTATTAGAACTTTAGTATTATATAATCCTATTTATTACTTAGCTTTGACAGTTGGTGTTTATGTATTTTCTTCTAATGATTTTTATAATTGGGCTTTGATTTGGTCTAATATTAAAAATTATTTAGATATTATTATAATTATTATGATTGTTATAAGACTAGATGGCAGAGGATTACATGATTTATTGGCTGGTAGCATTGTTGTTTCTGTAGATGATAATGGTAATATAGAAAATGATTCTAAGGTTATAATAGATGAGGAGTCTAGTGATAGTAAAAGAAATAGTTCTGATAAAGATGAGGTGCTACTTATAAAGAGTGATAATTCTAAGGTTACTAAGAAAAATAGTAAGCAAAAAAGTAAAAAAACTAAAAAAATTATAAAGGAAGAGAAAGAATAGGTCTCTTCTTTTTGTTATAAAGTCTTGATTTTATTACTATTTAATAGTAATATATATATAGGAGGTAATTATGAAGAAGATTAAGAAGACAGATATTGCTTTAATAGTTGGAGTGGTATTAGTTATAGTAGTAGGTTTTTTTGCTATGAAAGGAACTAAGGCTCAACCTACTTATGAATTACCACTTACTTTGTCAGGTGATGCTGGTATGCATAAATTAAGCTATACAGAATATCAAGAGAAGATTGATAATAAAGATAATTTTATTGTTATAGTATCAAGTGCTACTTGTAGTCATTGTCAGAATTTTATGCCAGTTGCTGAAGATTTTGCTAATGATGAGGGGTTACCATTATATTATATTGATACAAATGATTTTACTAGTGATGAGTGGACAAATTTAGAAAAGTCTAATACTTTTTTTGAAGAAAATAGTGGAAATTGGGGAACTCCTACAACTTTAGTTTTAGCTGGGAAAGAGAGTGTTGATTCTGTTGTTGGTGAGTCTGATAGCGATGCTTTATTAGATTTATATGAAAAATATTTTGATGTTGATAAATATCGTAAAGAAACAGATGCTAGTGAATAAAAAGTAGGTGATTACTTTGAGTAAATGTTATGAAATGGTATCTAGGTTTAAGAAAAAGTATCCTTTGACAATAGCGTTTAGGATAAGAGAACATTGTAAAATAATCGATACACATTTGAATCCTGGAGAAGAGGTATTATATGCTTTTGTTGCTCAGAAGAATGATAGTATGTTTCAATTTTTTCATACTAATGTTATAGTTCTTACTAATAAAAGGATTATGCTTGCGACTAAAAGAATTGTATGGGGATACTTTTTTGTTTCTATTACACCAGATATGTTTAATGATATAACAATTTATAAAGGAATTATTTGGGGAAGTGTTACTATAGATACTGTGAAAGAAAAGGTAGTTTTATCTAATATTAGTCCTAAAGCACTTCCAGAGATAGAGACTATAGTGTCTGAATATATGATGGTAGAGAAGAAAAAATATGCACAAAGAGTAAATGAAAATAATTAGTGCGTGTTTTTTTAAAGGAGGAATAAGATGCATACTGAGTATGAAGTTAGAGTATTAGAAATAGATGTTTATGCTATAATAGAGAAGTTAGAGAAATTGGGAGCTAAGAAAATAGGAGATTGGAATTATAGAAGATATGTTTATGATGTTAAACCTAAAGAAGAGGGAAAATGGATTAGACTTAGAACTAATGGAGAAAGTACTACTTTGACATATAAAAATATAATTGATAATAGTATTAATGGTACTAAAGAGGTAGAGATAAATGTTAATAGCTTTGATAATACAAATGAATTTTTAGAGTGTATTGGTTTTAAATCAAGAAGTTATCAAGAAAATAAAAGACTTAGATATATGTTAGATGATGTAGAAATAGATATTGATACATGGCCTAAGATTCCTAGTTATTTGGAATTAGAGGGAGATAATGAAGAAGATATTATGAAGATAGTTGATAAATTGGAGTTAGATTCTTCTAAAGTTACCTCTTTATCTCCACAAGATATATATATTGAAGTTTATGGAATAGATATAAGAGATATGGATGTTCTTAAGTTTAATTAGTGTATTATATATAATACTGTTACTACTCAG
>CALVPO010000049.1 GCA_944351345.1 uncultured Bacilli bacterium
TCTGGTAATTCAATTACACCAGTAACATCTGTTGTTCTGAAGTAGAATTGTGGTCTGTAATTTGAGAAGAATGGAGTATGTCTTCCGCCTTCTTCTTTAGATAAAACATATACGCTTGCTTTAAATTTCTTATGTGGATGAACACTTCCTGGTTTAGCAAGAACTTGTCCTCTTTCAACGTCATCTCTTGAAATTCCACGTAATAATACACCAGCGTTGTCACCTGCTTCAGCATAATCAAGTGTTTTTCTAAACATTTCAATACCTGTTACAACAGTTTTCTGAGTATCTCTTAATCCAACAATTTCAACTTCATCGTTAAGTTTTAATTGTCCTCTTTCAACACGTCCAGTAACAACTGTTCCACGACCAGTGATTGTAAATACATCTTCTATTGACATTAAGAATGGTTTATCAATATCTCTTTCTGGAGTTGGAATCCATTCGTCAACAGCATCCATTAATTCATTAATTGATTCAATATATTTTTCATCACCTTCAAGAGCTTTAAGAGCTGAACCTCTAATTACTGGAGTGTTATCTCCATCGTATCCATATTCTGATAATAATTCACGAACTTCCATTTCAACTAAATCTAATAGTTCTTCATCGTCAACCATATCACATTTATTTAAGAACACTACCATTCTAGGTACACCAACTTGACGTGCAAGTAAAATGTGCTCTCTTGTTTGAGCCATTGGTCCATCAGTAGCTGCAATAACAAGAATTGCTCCATCCATTTGTGCTGCTCCTGTTATCATATTTTTTACGTAGTCAGCATGTCCAGGACAGTCAACATGAGCATAGTGTCTCTTTTCTGTACTATATTCGATATGTGCAGTATTAATTGTAATACCACGTTCTCTTTCTTCTGGTGCTTTGTCAATATTAGCGAAGTCTACAGCTTCATTACCATTTTTACCAGCTAAAATCTTACTAATAGCTGCTGTTAATGTAGTTTTACCATGGTCTACGTGTCCAATTGTACCAATGTTAACATGTGGTTTTGAACGATCATATTTTGCTTTTGCCATTTTATTTTCCTCTCTTTCTTTAATTATACATATCTATTTTATCAAATTTTGGAAATTAATCAAGTGATATAACTAATTTCCTCCATTTTTTTTGATTATTTCTTCAGCAATTGATTTTGGAACTTCTTCATAATGATCAATTGTCATTGTAAATGTACCACGTCCTTGTGTATTAGAACGTAAGCTTGTAGCGTAACCAAACATTTCTGCTAAAGGAACCATTGCTGTAAATTTTATTACATTTCCTTGGGCTTCTTGACCTAATGGATTACCACGTCTTGATGTTATATCTCCAATAACACCACCTGTATATTCTTCTGGTGCAGTAATAACAACTTTTACAATTGGTTCTAGTAATACAGGTTTACATTTATTTTTAGCTTCTTTTAGTGCTAGAGAAGCTGCTATTTTGAAGGCCATTTCTGATGAGTCTACATCATGATAGCTTCCATCATATAGTGTAGCTTTGATATCTACCATTGGATATCCTGCTAAGATGCCACTTTGCATTGCTTCTTGTAAACCTTTGTCAACAACTGAAATATATTCTCTTGGAACTACACCTCCAACAATGTTGTCAACAAATTCATATCCTTTATCTTTATTAGGTTCAAATCTGATCCATACGTGTCCATATTGTCCACGTCCACCAGATTGTTTGATATGTTTTCCTTCACATTCAGCTGTTTGAGTTATTGTTTCACGGTATGCAACTTGTGGTGCTCCAACTGTTGCTTCTACTCCGAACTCTCTTTTTAATCTGTCAACTTGAATGTCAAGGTGTAATTCTCCCATACCAGATACTACAGTTTGACCAGTTTCTGGATCTGTTGACCATCTAAATGTTGGATCTTCTTCAGCTAGTTTTGCTAAAGCGATAGCTAATTTATCTTGGTCTGCTTTTGATTTTGGTTCAAGTGCTTGTGAAATAACTGGTTCTGGGAATTCCATTCCTTTCATGATACATGGATGTTTTTCGTCACATAATGTATCAGCAGTTGTTGTATTTTTAAGTCCAACAATAGCACCGATATCTCCAGCATAAACTTCTGTTATTTCTTCTCTGTGGTTGGCATGCATTTGTAGTATTCTTCCTACTCTTTCTTTAGTGCCTTTTGTTGAATTTAATACATAAGAACCGCTTTTTAGAACTCCTGAGTATACTCTGAAGAATGTTAATTTTCCTACAAATGGATCTGTCATAACTTTAAATGCTAAAGCTGTGAATGGTTCTTGATCTGATGGATGTCTTAATACTTCGTTTCCATCTTTGTCAGTACATTCAATTGATGCTATATCTGTAGGTGCTGGTAAGTAATCTATAACAGCATCTAGTAATGGTTTTACTCCCATATTTCCTAATGCTGTTCCGCATAAGAATGGGAAGAATTCTGCAGATAGTACACCTTTTCTGATTGCACTTTTTAATTCTTCAACTGTTATTTCAGCTCCATCCAAATATTTCATCATTAAGTCTTCATCAAAATCTGCTGCTGCTTCTATTAATATATTTCTATATTCTTCAGCTTTATCTTTTAAGTCTGCAGGTATTTCTATTTCTTCAGCATTTTCATCTTCACTACCATCAAATTTATAAGCTTTCATTGTTACTAGATCAACAATTCCAGAGAATTCATTTTCTGCTCCAATTGGAAGTTGAATTGCTGCTGCATTAGCTCCTAGTCTTTCTTTAACACTTTGTAAGCTCATATAGAAGTCTGCACCCATTTTATCCATTTTATTAGAGAAAATGATTCTTGGTACATTATATTCATTTGCTTGTCTCCATACAGTTTCACTTTGTGGTTCTACACCAGCTTGTGAATCTAGTAGAAGAATAGCTCCGTCTAATACTCTTAGGCTACGTTGTACTTCAATAGTGAAATCAACGTGTCCTGGAGTATCGATAATATTTAATCTATAGCCTTTCCAGAATGCTGTTGTTGCGGCACTAGTAATTGTTATACCTCTTTCTTGTTCTTGTTCCATCCAGTCCATTTGTGATTGTCCATCATGAGTTTCACCAATTTTATGAATTTTTCCTGTATGGTATAGAACACGTTCGGTACAAGTTGTTTTACCAGCATCAATATGGGCCATGATTCCTATGTTACGTGTATTTTGTAACGAAGTTTTACGAGCCATAATTTTTCGTCCTTTCTTTTACCATTTATAATGAGCGAAAGCTTTGTTTGCTTCAGCCATTTTATGAGTATCTTCTTTTTTCTTTACTGATGCTCCTATGCCATTAGATGCATCAATTATTTCATTTGCTAAATTTTCTGCCATAGAATGACCATTTCTTAATCTAGCGTATTGAACTAACCAACGAAATGCTAATGCTTGAGCACGATCTGCTTTTACTTCAATTGGCACTTGATAGTTAGCTCCTCCTACTCTTCTTGATTTTACTTCTAGAGCTGGTTTGATATTTTTCATAGCCTTATCGAAAACTACCATTGCATCTTCGCCTGTTTTTTCTTTTATCATATCAAAAGCATCATATACAATTCTTTGAGCTGTTCCTTTTTTTCCATCTTGCATTATTTGATTAATAAGTTTTGTAACCACTTTAGATTTGTATAGTGCGTCTGGTAATACGTCTCTTTTAGTTGCACGTCTCTTACGCATATTCAGTCCTCCTTTCCTTATTTTTTTATTTAATAGTTATTATTTATTATCTTTTGGTTTTTTTGCTCCGTATTTAGAACGTCCTTGTTTTCTATCTTGAACTCCAGCAGTATCCATAGTACCACGTATGATATGATAACGAACACCGATTAAGTCTTTAACACGTCCTCCTCTTACTAGAACAACGCTGTGCTCTTGTAAATTGTGTCCAATTCCTGGAATATAGCATGTAACTTCCATGCCATTAGACAATCTAACACGGGCATATTTACGTAATGCTGAGTTTGGTTTTTTAGGTGTCATAGTTCCAACACGTACACATACTCCTCTTTTTTGAGGTGAATTTTGATTTACTGTTTTATCATTTACTGTATCTAATCTTGTTTGTAATGCTGGTGATTTTCTTTTTTTTCTTTTTTGTCCTTTTCCTCTTAGTCTTTGATTAATTGTAGCCATATTTTTCACGCCTCCTCTCTTACACACATCCAGGTGTTTCATTTATCTTTTTAAAAGATAGGTCTTGTATAGACAAAACCTAAAAAACTTTTAAGCATGATTAATATATCATTAAACTTTCATTAAGTCAATATTTTTTGTTGTTTTTGTATTTTTTAATATTACAGATTATTTTTTTATTAGTATTTGATTTGGTAAGAAAAAGCACTACTTATTTTATTATAAATAATACTTTTATATACTTATACATTCTTTAAGACTAGTAATGTTTATTGTTGATTTATTTATTAATTTATCTATTATTAGATTTTCTAATTTAGAATCTATTATTTTATCTATTCTTCTTGCTCCATATTCTTTATAGTTTGATTCTTCTATTATGTCTTTTATTAAAGATTCTTCGTAAGTAAAGTTTGGATATTTCTCTTTTAGTTTTTCTAATTTATTTTTTATGATAATAGTTATATCTTTTTTGGTTAGGTTATTTAAAACTATTATGTTATCTATTCTATTTATTAGGGCTTGAGAGAATTTTTCTTTTAGTTTAGAGGTAACATTATCGTTTGTTTTATTTGTAAAACCTAATGATGTTTCTTCAAAACCTATATTGGAAGTCATAATTATTGTATTATTACTTAGATTGATTGTATTATTCTGACTATCTTTTATTTTACTTTCATCTAACATTTGATATAAAAGATTTATGACTGTTGGATGGGCTTTGTCTATTTCATCTAGTAATATTACTGCTGTTGGTTTTTCTTTTATTTGTTCTAAGACGTTATTGTTATCTTGATATCCTACATAACCTGGTGAAGAACCTATTATTTTATTTATTGAAGTTATATCAGCATATTCACTCATGTCTAATCTAATTAAATTATTTTCGCCATAAGTTAGGGTTGTGTATAATTTAGCAAGTGCTGTTTTACCTATTCCGGTTGGGCCAACAAAAAGAAATGATTTTACTTTATTATTAGTATAGCCTAATTTTATTTTTCTGATATATGCTATCAATGAGGAAATGGCTTTTTCTTGGCCTATTATGGTTTTTGATAGTTTTTCTTCTATATTTTTTATAGAGGATTCATTATCTTTTAATAGTTCGTAGATAGGTATTCCTGTTTTTTGATTTATTATAGTTGCTATATCTTCTTCTGTTACTATGTTAGTATTTTTTTTATATGATAATTCTAATTTATTTATTTTTGATATTAATGATGCTTCTTTTTTTCGGTATTTATATGCTTCTTCTAATTCGTTATCAATGATTAGGCTATTTTTATTTTTGGAAATAGTTTCTAGTTCTTGTTTTAATTCTTTTAGATTTTTTTGATTTGGGTTTTCTTTTATGCCTACCATTGATGATACTTCGTCTAATATATCTATAGATTTGTCTGGGTTATGGCGGTTATAGATATATTTATTTGATAACTTAACTATTAATTTTATTATTTCTTCTGGTACTTGTACTTTATGATAGTGTTCATAGATAGGTTTTATTTTTGTTAGTATATTTATAGTTTGTTCTTCTGTTGGTTCTTCTATTTTTATTTGTTGGAATCTTCTTGATAGAGCTTTGTCTGTTTCTATATATTTTTTATATTCTTTGGTAGTTGTTGCTCCTATACATTTTATGGTACCGCGTGCTAAGGCTGGTTTTAATATATTTGACGCATCGATGGCTCCTTCGGCTCCTCCAGCTCCTACTAGGGTGTGTATTTCGTCGATAAACAAAATAATATTGCCATCTTGTTCAATTTCTTTGATAATTTTTTGGACTCTTTCTTCAAATTCACCACGATATTTAGTACCTGAAACTAAAGTTGCCATGTCTAGGGAGATAATTCTTTTGTTACTTAAATTAGAAGGAACATTATTGGTTGCTATTAGGTTACATAATTCTTCTATAATAGCAGTTTTTCCTACACCTGCTTCCCCTATTAAAAGAGGATTATTTTTACAGCGACGACAAAGAATTTCTATTAATCTTTGAATTTCTTTTTCTCTACCTATAACGGGATCAAGTTTATGATTTTTAGCTTTAGCAGTTAAATCTACACCTAGATCATCTATTAAGAGTTTTTTTCTGTGTTTTCTACTTTTTTTGGTAAGTTTATGAGAAAATTCTTCATATAGTTCTTCAATATTTATGTTCATACCAATAAATATTCTAATGGCTATTCCTTCTCCTTCTTCAAGTAAGGCCGAAAAAAGATGTTCTGGAGTAACTTCTCCGTTATTATTATCTTTAGCATCTAGCATTGAATTTTCAATTATCTTTTTTAGAAGTGGTGTATAGAGAAAGAATTCTGTTTTTTTAGTTCCTTTGCCTATTATATTTAGAATTTCTGTTTTGAAAGTATCATAAGTTAGACCATAGGATGCTAAGGCTTTGGATAAATTGTTTTTATTTTTAAGAATTGATAGGACTAAATGTTCACTTCCTATGTAAGGGTGATTTAATTCTAACATTTCTTGTTTTGATTTTAATAATATAAATTGGGCTTCTTCGTTAAAGTTTGATAACATTGTAATTCCCCTTTCAATTTATTCTATGTTTATATTGTGTTAGTTTTTACTTTTTTAAACGTATAAAATACGACTTTAGTTAAAATATATGGTTTTATTTTTTTTATTACATATAATAAATTGGGTGATAATATATGATTGTTAAGTATACTGAGAAAGAACTTGAACTTTTGGCAAGACTTATGAGAGCTGAGGCTGTTGGCGAGGGTAATTTAGGGATGCTAATGGTTGGTAATGTTGGAGTTAATAGAGTTATTGCTGATTGCCTTACATTTAGAGATATTAAGACTATTAGCCAAATGGTTTTTCAATCTCCTGGAGGTTTTAGCGGTACTTCTAGTAGTTTGTTTTATGGTAATCCTACTGCACTTGAGAAAAGTTTGGCTCAAAGGGTTGTTAGAGGTGAATATTACCATCCTGCTACTAATGCTTTATGGTTTTATGCTCCTAGTGGTGGAGAGTCCTGTAAGAGTACTTGGTGGGATCAAGCTTTAGCAGGAAGTTATAAAAACCATTGTTTTTATAAACCATCTATTGGAGTATGTAAAGAGTTACATTAATAAAACTTTAGTTTAGTTATAAGGTTTCAAATAACAGCTTAAATAGTTAATTTTTGAAGCTTTATTTTATGTAATATTTATTACTTTTATATAATATAACTTTTGTTGTAATTTTTTTTGTAGTTTTAGCTGAGAATATATCAAGTGGTTAAATTATTATAATACTAATAAATGAAAAAATTAGGTATATCTTTTTTAGAAGTTTAATGTTATAATTAGGTTAGAAAAGATTGGAGTTAAGTATGAATAATAATTTCATTTTTGGGGGAATATTTGCATTTTCTATTTTGTTACTTGGAATAGTTTTTCTTGTTCTTATTATTAATATTGTTGGTAGATGGTGTTTATTTAAGAAGGCCGGTAAAAATGGATGGGAAGCTATTATCCCTTTTTATAGTGATTGGGTATATGTAGAAATTGCTCAGCTAAATTATTGGTGGTTCTTTCTTGTTGTTTCTAATTCTATTGCTAATTTTCTATCTGATGATTTGGGGTCTATTTTTTATTTTGTGAGTTTGATTGCGCTGTTTGTTTGCAATTATAATATAAGTAAAAAATTACATAAAGATACTGTATTTGCAGTACTTATGACTATTTTTCCTTTTATATTTGTGACAATGGCTGGGGTATCTAGTAATTATAAATGGGATGACAGTGTTAAAGTTGGTAAAAATGGACCATTTGGTAATAATGAGAATGATGATAATTTTGCAAGTACTAGTGATAATGATAATATAAATAATAGTGATGTTAAATATTGTCCTTATTGTGGTAAACAAAATAATAATAATGATAAATTTTGTAGTAATTGTGGAAGGGAAATATAATTTATTTCTTTTTGTTTGACTTTTTGGAGGGATTTTGATGAGTAATGATTATAATATTAAGAAAAATGTTGATAAGATAAGAAATGGTGGCTATACTTATTTTTTAAATCCAGGTATTGTTAATGAAATTAAATATATGTTATCTAAAGATGAATATAATATATATAAGCCTTATCCTGATAGTGATAAGGTTATTTTGTATACTCTACTTGTTCCTAAGATAAGATTATTTTTAATTGAAAGTTATTTTTCTCTTACACATGCTGAGATACTTGGTAGTTTGTTTGCACTTAATATTAATGATGAAGTTTTTGGGGATATAGTTATTGATGGTGATAATTATTATTTATATGTAATGGATGAAATTTATGATTTTATTTTAGATAATTTTACTATGGTTGGTAATAAGAGTATAAAATTAATTGAAGTGCCTTTAGATACTTTAGAGAATTATTATAGAAAATATGAAAAATTGGAATTTGTTGTTTCTAGTTTGAGAGCGGATGCTGTTATTGCAAGAATTATTTCTAGTAATAGAGAGACTGTTAAGAATAAGATTAAAAATAAAGATATTTTGGTTAATTATAAGGTACTTGCTAATAATTCTTATGTTTTTAGAGATGGAGATATTTTTAGTATTAGGAAGTTTGGAAAGTATAAATTTAGTGGGGTTGTTAAGATGACTAAAAAAGATAACTATGTTATTTGTTGCTACAAATATTTATAGTCATCTTTTTTTGTTAATTAAATATAAATTTTTTATATTAGTTTTATTTTACTGTTGATTGTTGAGTTGATTCTGCATATATGTATCCTGAATATTTAGTTTTATCATAAGCTCTATCAGTTGTTACATTCGAATCTACCCAAATGTATATTTTATATGTAGTTGCTGTTGTTGATAGTGAGATATTAGATAATAATAAAGTTTGGGCTCCTTTTTGAGTTATTGTTCCTTCTGATTTTACTGTATCTCCTTGTAGAACTTTATATTTTAGTGCTCCATCCGTTATTGGTGCTGTTGTTCCTTCAGAATTTGTATATATATATATATCTGATGTTGTATATATTTGACAGCTAGCGTCTTTTTTTAGGGTTACTTCTGTTTTGGCTCCTTCTAAATAATTATTTGTCGCTGATAGATTGCTAGAATTAATAACTTGTCCACTATATGACACTTGAAAGCAACCTGCTTGTCCTGTTGTTGAATTATTGCTAATTCGAGCATTTAGAAAGGCATAAGTTCCGCCTAATGTTAATGTTATTAATAAAATTATTAAAAATACTAATTTTATATATTGCATTTTAGTTTTTCTATCCATATTATCAATGCCCCTTAATTTTATTTTCTATTATAATGATAGCAAAAATGTTATTTTTTTTCAAGTACTAGAGGGTTATTTCTAAATTAGTTTAATTAAAGCATATTTTTGTTTTTTAGAATTACTGCTGCTATTATGGAAAGGATAATTGATAATAAAAATATTATGAAAAATGATAAGGGATTATCACTAAACATTCCTAGAGGAACGTTCATTCCCATAAAACTTGCTACTATGGTTGGTATTGATATTACTATTGTAAGACCTGCTAGAAATTTCATTATTTTATTTAGATTATTTGATATTATTGTACCAAATACTTCTATAGTGCTACTTAGAATACTACTGTAGATACTGGCCATTTCTATTGCTTGCTGATTTTCGATGATGACATCTTCTAATACGTCTATATCTTCTTCATATAATGGAATCAGATTAGTTTTTTGCAATTTTTCTAATACTATATCGTTTGATCTTAGGGACGTTGAGAAATAAACTAAGCTTTTTTGAAGATGCATTAGTTTTAAAAGGTCATTATTGCTTGTTGATTTTTTTAATGATTTTTCACTTTTATTTGTTTCTTCGTTTATTTTTTCTAGATCTTTTATATAACCAGATGCTACTTTTAGCATTATTTGTATAGTAAAACGACTCTTTTTTTCGGTATAGAAGTTTTTTACTTTTCCTTGAATGAAGTCGTTAAATATATCTGTTTCTTTTGTACACATTGTTACTATGTATTCGTCGTTTACTTGTAGTATTACTAATGGTACGGTTACGCTGACATTATAAGTTGTATGTTTTTCAAACGTTGGGATATCTAGAACTATTAGTCTATAATTATCTTCTACTTCTGTACGTGCTTGCTCTTCTTCATCTAGAAATTTGGCAAGATCCATTTCTGATATACCTATGCTTTTTGATAATAG
>CALVPO010000050.1 GCA_944351345.1 uncultured Bacilli bacterium
AACAACTCAAAATATTGCTTATAATGTTATCGTTAACAGCGTGAGTAAAAATAAAATTTCTCATGCTTATTTGTTTTCTGGACCTAGAGGTACTGGTAAAACTTCTACTGCTAAGATTATTGCTAAAATGATAAATTGTAGTAATTTGGGAGCTGATGGAACTCCTTGTGAAAAGTGTGCAAGTTGTTTAAATTTTAATTCTAGTAGTGATATTGTTGAGATTGATGCAGCTTCTAATAATGGTGTTGATGAAATACGTGATTTACGTGATAAAGTTAATTTAGTTCCTACAATTGGGAAATATAAAATTTATATAATTGACGAGGTTCATATGTTAACTGTTCAAGCTTTTAATGCTTTGTTAAAAACATTAGAAGAACCGCCTGCACATGTTGTATTTATTTTAGCAACTACTGAGTTTTATAAAATACCTGCTACTGTTGTTTCTAGGTGTCAAAAATTTCAATTTTTAAAATTTTCAGATGATGAGATTGTTTCTAGATTGTCTAATATATCTTCTTTTGAAAATATAGATGTTTCTAAAGATATTCTTTATGAAATTGCTAGGTTGGCTGATGGTGGGTTAAGAGATGCAATTAATATGTTAGATCAATTATCTTCTTTTGGAAATGGTAAAATTAATATTGATGATTTATATAAATTAAATGGTGTTGTTTCTTATGTTGAAATTTCAAATTTATTAAAGTTTGTTAAAAACAATAATATTGTAGATATTGCTTCTTTTATCAATGAAATTGATCGTTCTGGTAAAAATATAGATAGATTTATTAATGATTTATTAATTTTTTTAAAAGATGTTTTGTTGTATAAAAATGAATTTAATTTGAGTGATTTAGGAATAAAAGATAAACAGGAAAAGATAATTGAAATTTCAAAAATTTTTGATTTGGATGAGATTTCTAATATGATTTTTTCTTTAAATGATTTAAATAATAAGTTGAAAAAATCGGTTTTTTCTACTGTTTTGCTTACTGTATATTTTGTTAAATTGTCTAATGATTTAAACAATAATAATTTAAAAATTGGTAATAGAGTTGATAATTTAACTGATATGGATGTTAATAATTCTGCAAAGGAAACTAATAATAATTTTTCTATTTCAAAAAATAATATAGTATCTTCTATAACTAAATTTAGTGATAAATTAAAGAAAATTAGAATAAATAATTCTTTTTCTACAGCTTCAAAACTTAATAAGGATGAGTTTGTAAAAAAATGGGATACTATTAATCAAAGTTCTATATTAGATGATTTTAGTTCTATTGCTGGAATAATTGATGATGTTGATGTTTTGGTTGTTGGGGATAATAATGTTATATTTTTAACTAAATATGATTCTTTGTTGGAAAGAATTTATAATTATGTTGATGATTTTGAAAGATTATTGTATTTGTTCTTTAATAAAAAATATAAGATTGTTTTTCTTGCTAATGATGAATGGATATATGAAAAAAATAATTATATAAAAAATATTAAAAGTGGTAAGAAATACATATATATTAACGAAGATGAAAATGGTGATGATAATATTGATGTTAATAAAAAGGTAGAGACTAATGATGATATTGATAAAATTGTTTCTATTTTAGGCGAAGATATTATTTCATATAAATAATTTATGAGAGGATGATAAAAATGAATATGAATATGCAAAGTTTAATGAAAGAAGCACAAAAAATGCAAAAGGAGTTGCAAAAAGCTCAAAAAGAATTGGAAAATAGTGAATATGAGGGGAATTCTTCTTTTGTAAAGGTTGTTATTAATGGTAATAAGGAAATGCAATCAATTAAAATTAATTTTGATGATGAACTTTCTGGTAAAGAAGATATGGAAATGTTGGAAGATATGATTATTGTAGCTTATAATGAAGCTTCAAAAAAGGTTGATGCTGATAAAGATAAAAAATTTGGAAAATATGGCTCTGGATTATCAGGATTGATGTAAATGTATCCAGATAGTATAAAAAAAATAATTGATAGTTTTAGAAATTTGCCTGGTATTGGTTATAAAACTGCTGAAAGGCTAGCTTTTTGTATGATTGATTTTGATAAGGATAAGCTTAGTGAATTTTCAGAAGCTATATGTAATTTGAGAGATAATATTTGTAATTGTTCTGTATGTGGTAATATTTCTGATAATTCTATTTGTTCTATTTGTGCTAATTTAGATAGAGATGATTCGATTTTGCTTGTGGTTGAAAAACCGAAGGATATAGTTTTATTTGAAAAATTAGGTGTATATAAAGGAAAATATCATGTTTTAAATGGATTGATTTCTCCGTTAGATGGAATTGGTCCGGACGAGATTAATTTATCTAAATTAATTGATAGGATGAATAGCTCGGAAGTTAAAGAAATAATTTTAGCTCTTAAACCTAGTATAGAAGGTGAAACAACTATGCAATATATAAAAAAGATGTTAGAAAATAATAATGTGAAAATTTCTAAAATTGCAACTGGTGTTCCAATTGGAACTGAGATTGAATATATTGATTCTTTGACTTTAGAAATGGCTATTGATGAAAGAAAAAATATGAATTAGTATATATGTTTTAATCATACTATTTATTGGAGATGATATAGTTATGATTAGAAACTTATTCTTGGTATTAAAGAGAATTATTATGGCTACTTTGATTATTTATGCTTATAATTCTTTAGCACCTTCTACTAATGTATTTATTCCAATTAATATTTTTAATATTTTTTTAGTTAGTTGTTTTGGTTTGATTGCTATGTTTGAACTTATTGTATTTTCTTTCTTTTTTTGAATTGGTGGTGATAGTTGTGTTTGATAACTTTAAAGATAGTCAGTTTGTTGCGTTTTCTTTATTGACTAATTCTATTAAAAATAATAAGATTTCACATGCTTATTTAATAGATGGAAATAGTAATGAGCATGCTTTTGATTTTGTAATGTCTTTAGTAAAGGTTATTTTATGTAAGTATCATTATACTAATTTTGATAAATGTGGTTCTTGTAATTTATGTAATAGAATTGATTCTGGTAACTATCCTGAGGTGAAGATTATTTCTTCGGATTCTTTGGTAATAAAGAAGGAACAATTGTTAGAATTACAGAGTGATTTTAGTAAAATATCTGTTGAAGGTGATTATAGAATTTATATTATAAAAGATTGTGATAAAATGAATAAGCAAGCTTCTAATAGTTTATTAAAATTTTTAGAGGAACCTGAAGAAGGGATTATTGCTATTTTGCTTACTAATAATATTAATAAAGTGTTAAAAACTATAGTATCTAGATGTCAGTTAATTACTTTAGCAAAGGATAGGCATTTTAATAGTGATAGTACTCTTAAAAATTTTGCTTATTCTTTTTGTTCTAGTCAAGAAGAGATAGATAATTTTTTGGAAGATCAATCTAAGAAGGACATGATAGAAGCTATTATTAAGTTTATTCTTTATTATGAAGAAAATGGTTTAGATATTATGATTTATTTAAAAAAAATGTGGTATAATAATTTTTTAACAAGGGATGATAATATAATGGCTGTTTTTCTTATGGTTCTTTTTTACTTTGATGTTTTTAAATATAAATATAGTTTAAACGATTATTTCTTTTGTGATTATTTGGATGAATTGAAGAATGTTTCTAATGCAAATAGTTTGGATGATATTTTGAAAAAAATAGATAAATGTGTTGAAATAAAAGAAAATCTTGAATATAATTTAAATACCAATTTAACAATTGATAATCTTGTAATAGGGTTGGGTGAATAGTATGAATATTGTTGAAGTAAAGTTTGATTATAGTAAGCAAACTAGTTTTTTTAGGAATAATAAGTTTAATTTAAAAAATAATATTACAGTTATTGTTGATAGTGATAGAGGATTACAATTTGGTAAAGTTGTTAATATTATTGATGATATTTCTGAATTTGATTCTGTTTCTCTTTTTAATGTTGTTAGAATTGCTACTAAAAAGGATTATTTGAAACATGTTGCTAATATGAATGATGTTTGTTCTGCAATAATAAAATGTAAGGAATTAGTAAAGAAAAATAATTTACCAATGACTATTTTGGATGGTAGTTATAATTTTGATAGAACTCAGTTGTTATTTAGGTTTGTGGCGGAAGAGAGAGTTGATTTTAGAAATTTGGCTAAGGAATTAGGTTCTTGTTTTAAGACAAGGATAGAACTTAGACAAGTTGGTATTAGGGATAAAGCTAAAGAAATAGGTGGAGTTGGTCCTTGTGGTAGGTTGTTGTGTTGTAGTAGTTTTTTGAATTCATTTGATAGTGTTACTATAAGTATGGCTAAAAATCAAAATGTTTCTTTAAATCCTACTAAAATTAATGGAGTATGTGGAAGATTACTTTGTTGTTTAAGATATGAGAATGATACTTATAGTGATTTAAAAAAAGATTTACCTAAATTAGGTTCGGTAGTTGATTATGAAGGTAAAGAGGGTAAAGTTATTTCTGTTGATGTTTTAAAAGGTAAATATAAGTTGCAATTTAATGATAAATCTGTTTTGGAAGTTAGTGCTGATGATAGTAAAAAATAGATTGCTTAATTTTGATGGGATTATATATCAAAATGATGAATGGTTTAAATTTTCTTTAGATTCTGTATTATTGGTTAATTTTGTAACTTTGAATTTACGATGTAAGAAGATTATAGATTTAGCAACTGGTAATGCTCCTATTCCAATGCTTTTATTTTATAAAACGAAAGCTAATATAGATGGTATTGAATTACAGAATTGTGTTTATAAATTGGCTTGTAAATCTATATATGATAATGATATGAATGAAAGAATAAAAGTTATAAATGGTGATGTTAGAAAAATATCTGATTATTATAATAGTGATATTTATGATACTGTTTTATGTAATCCTCCTTATTTTAAGACTAAAATAGATGGTTATGTTAATGATAATGAAGTGAAGATGAAAGCTAGACATGAATTAACTTTAGAAGTTGATGATGTTTTGAGAGCTGCTAGATATTTACTTAAAAATGGTGGGAATTTTGCTATGGTTCATAGGAGTGAGAGATTTATTGAAATTATTACAAAATTGAAAAATTACAATTTGGAACCAAAAAAAGTGAGATTTGTTTATCCTAGAAAAGGTAAAAATAGTGATTTATTTTTAATTGAAGCTGTAAAAAATGGTAATAGTGGTTTGAAAGTAATGGAGCCATTGATTATTCATAATGATGATGGTAGTTATACTGACGAAGTTAGTTCGATGTTTGGTTGATTTTTGAGGTGATTTTTATGTGGCAAAAAAGCTATGATGGCAGTCCTATTTTGTATTTAATTCCTACACCGATTGGTAATATGGAAGATATAACTATTAGGGCTATTAATGTTTTAAAAGAAGTAAAAGTGGTTTTTTCTGAGGATACACGTGTTACTAGAAATTTACTTAATTATTTAAATATAGATAAAAAATTAATTTCTTTACATGAACATAATGAGGAATTGGTTAAAGATAAGGTTTTGGAATATTTGGTAGATGGTTATTCTGTTGGTTTGGTTACAGATAGGGGAACACCTATTATTAGTGATCCAGGATATAAAACTGTAAAGTATATTAGTGATAAAGGGTATAATGTGGTGGCTCTTCCTGGAGCGAATGCTTTTGTACCTGCTTTAATTGTTTCTGGTATTAGTCCTCAGCCTTTTATTTTTTATGGTTTTTTAGATAGTAAAGATAGTAAAAAGAAAAAAGAATTAGATAAATTAAAATATAGTAAAGAAACTATGATTTTTTATGAAGCTCCTCATAGGATTATTAAGACATTGAAGTTGATGTTAGATATATTTGGAGATAGAGATATTAGTGTTTCTAGAGAAATATCTAAGAAATTTGAAAGTATTTACAGGGGAAAGATTAGTGATTTAATTTTAAATTTTGATAATGTTAAGGGTGAATTTGTAATAATTGTATCTGGTTATGTTGATAATAATATTGATTATGATATTAGTATTAGTGATAGTATTAATTTTTATATTAATGAAGGACTTAGTAAAAATGATGCTATAAAAATGGTAGCACATATGAGAAAAATGAAAAAGAGTGATGTTTATAGTATATATCATAAGGAGAGTAAATAATGAAGTTAATAGTTGGATTAGGTAATCCGGGGAAAGAATATGAAAATACAAGGCATAATGTTGGTTTTTCTTTGTTAGATTATATTGTTAAAGATAAGGGACTTGATTTTGCGAAAACTAAGTTTAATGCTAAATATGTGGAATATAATTATAATAATGAAAAAATATTATTGATAAAACCTTTGTCATATATGAATTTATCTGGTAATGTTGTTAAATCTTTTGTTAGTTTTTATAAGTTAGATTTAACTGATATTTTGATTATTCAAGATGATTTGGATATGAATTTAGGTAAAATAAAGATAGTTTTTAATAGTAGTAGTGGTGGACATAATGGTATTAAAGATATAGAGCAGCATCTTGGTAGTCGTAAGTATGCTAGGTTAAAGATAGGTATTAATAATGATAAGAGCGTTGATACTATAAACTATGTATTAGGAAAATTTAGTATGGAAGAACAGAAAATTTTGAATAGTGATTATGAAAAGTTGAAAGATATAGTTGAAGATTTTTGTTCTTTTAGTTTAGATAGATTGATGAATAAATATAATAATAAATAGGAGAGGTACTTTAATTTAAGTATCTTTTAAAGGTTGTGATATTGTGAAATTTTTTGATAATTTATTTAATATTAATGATAATAATTATTATGGTGTATCAGGGTTGAACTCTGAATTGTCTGTTATATATGTTTATGAGACTTTTCTTAAATATAATAAAGGTATGGTTGTTATTACTAATTCTATATATGAAGCTAATAATTTATATAATAAGTTATTAAACTATACTGATAGAGTATTGTTTTTTCCTATGGATGATTTTATTACTAGTGAGGCTATTGCTATTAGTCCTGAGTTTAAGAGTGAGAGGATTAATACTATTAATTGTTTAATTAAAGATAATAAATATATAGTTATAGCTAATTTAATGGGAATTTTAAGATATTTACCTACTAGTAAGGTTTGGAGTAAATCTATTATAAAAATAGATGTTGGTATGAATATTGGACGTGAGTATTTAGAACATATGCTTTATGATAGTGGCTATGAGAAAGAAACTATTGTTACAGAAACTGGTAAGCTTGGTGTTAGAGGCTATGTTTTAGATATTTTTCCAATCGGTGAACAAAATCCTGTTAGAATAGAGTTTTGGGGAGATGAAGTAGATAGTATTAAATATTTTGATATTGATAGTCAATTGTCTATAGATAATAGTAATGTTGATAGTATAGAAATTTATCCTTATACTGAGTTTTTGCTTACTAGTTATTCTGATGATGTTGTTAGGAAGCAAAAATATTTAAAACATTATTCTGATGAAGTTAGTGGATTATGGGATTATGTAGATAAATTTTTATGTTTTTATTATGATTATAATCAGATAGAAGAAGGTTATAAATTACTTAGAGAAAGTATTATTAATTATGATGTTGATAATAAAAATGGGGCTGGTATTAAGACTGATTATATGTTTGATATTAAAGATTTTAAGTTTGATAAAGAGATTTTTTTGATGAATTTTGATAATATTTTGAAGTCTATTAAACTTAATTGTGAAGATAAATATGTTTGTGGTAATATTGATAATTATGATGGTAATATTGAGTTTATAAAAAGGGATTTAATTAAGTATAAATTAAAGCATAAGACTGTTATTATTTGTGTTGATAATGATGCATCTAGAAAGAGAATTTTTAAATATTTAGATGATGTTGTTCTTGTTAAGACAAGTGAAGATAATATTGTTAAGGATGCTATTAATGTTATTGTAAAAGATATAGATAATGGTTTTATATTTGGGGATTATGTGGTAATATCTCATAATGATTTGTTTAGGACTAGTGATAAAAAAAGAAAATATAATAATAAATTTAAGTTAGGGGTTAAAATTTCTAGTGTTAGTAATATTACTAAAGGTGATTATATAGTTCATGTTGATCATGGTATTGGTATTTATGATGAACTTACTACAATTGTGAAGAATGGATATAAAAAAGATTATATTAAGCTTATTTATGCTAGTGGAGATGTTTTGTATATTCCAGTTGAGAAAATTGATAGAATAAGTAAATTTTCTGGTAAAGAGGGAGTTAGTGTTAAATTAGATAGTTTAAGTAGTGATAAATGGCAGAAGAAAAAAGCTAGAGTTAAAGGAAGGTTAGAAGAAATTGCTACTAATTTGCTTAAAGTTTCTGCTGAGAGAGAGGCTATGAAGGGATTTGCATTTTCAGTAGATGATGAGAATCAAATTATGTTTGATAGTGGTTTTCAGTATGAAGAGACTCCAGATCAGTTGAGAGCTATTGAGGCTATAAAAAATGAGATGCAAAAAAGTAAACCTATGGATATGTTGCTTTGTGGGGATGTTGGTTATGGAAAGACAGAGGTTGCTTTTAGAGCTATGTTTAAAGCTGTTAATGATGGTAAGCAAGTAGCGTATTTGTGTCCTACTACTATTTTATCTAATCAACAATATAAAAATGCATTGGAGAGGTTTAAAGATTTTCCTGTTACTATTGCTTTACTTAATCGTTTTGTTCCTAAAAATAAACAAAAGCAAATTATAAGTGATTTGAATGAGGGTAAGATTGATATTTTGTTTGGTACACATAGAATACTTAGTAATGATATTAAATTTAAAGATTTAGGGTTTTTAGTAATTGATGAAGAGCAGAGATTTGGTGTTACTCATAAAGAAAAAATTAAGCAATATAAATCTAATGTTGATGTATTAACTTTATCTGCAACGCCAATTCCAAGAACTTTGCAGATGTCTATGTCTGGTATTAGAAGTCTTGCTTTAATTGAAACAGCACCAGCGCAAAGATTACCTATTCAAACATATGTTTTAGGTGAAAATAATAATGTAATAAAAGATGCTATATATAAAGAATTATCTAGAGAGGGGCAAGTTTTTATTCTATATAATTATGTTGATAGTATCGAATCTAAAGTTGCTGATATTCATAAGTTAGTACCTGATGCTAGAATTGATTTTGCTCATGGTCAGATGACTAAAACTGAATTAGAAGATAAGATGCAGAATTTTATAGATTACAAGTTTGATGTTTTAGTTTGTACTACTATTATTGAAACTGGGATTGATATTCCTAATGTAAATACTTTAATTATAATGGATGCTGATAGGTTTGGACTTTCGCAATTGTATCAAATTAGAGGTAGAATAGGTAGAAGTGATAAAATTGGCTATGCATATCTTATGTATGATAGTAGGAAAATGCTTAATGATATAGCAGTGAAAAGACTTAATACAATTAAAGAATTTACGGAACTTGGTAGTGGGTTTAAAATTGCTATGAGAGATTTGTCTATTAGAGGGGCTGGAGATATTTTAGGTAGTGAGCAATCAGGATTTATTGATACTATAGGTATTGAGTTATATCTAAAAATGCTTAAAGATGCTGTTGATAAGATAAAAGGAGTTTATGTTGAAGAAGAGGTTGATGAGAATTTAGTTAATAAGTCTTTGATTGATGTTGAAACACATATTAGTGATAATTATATTAATGATGAAGATTTGAAAATAGAAATTCATAAGAAAATTAATGAAGTTAATTCTATAGAAAAATTAAATGAAGTTAAGACTGAATTAGAGGATAGATTTGGTACTGTAAGTGAAGAGCTTGTAATATATATGTATGAAGAATGGTTTGAAAAATTGGCTAGTAAGTTAGAAATAAAGAAAGTTAAGCAAACTAAGACTTTTGTTGATTTAGAATTATCAGAAAATGTTAGTAAGATGATAAATGGAGAAGATTTGTTTATGATGTCTTATGAGGTTTCTAAAAATTTTAGATTAAATTATAAAGAGAATAAGATACATATTATATTAGATTTGGTTAATTTGGATAAACATTTCTTATTATATTTAATTGATTTATTGACTAAATTGATAGATAAATTGGGTTTGAATAAATAATA
>CALVPO010000051.1 GCA_944351345.1 uncultured Bacilli bacterium
AAATATTTTGTTTTAATTTCTCATCTATATAATCATTAGCATCCTGAATATATCCTTTTTTAAAATTACGAGCTATATATACCTGAATTAGAAGGCTTATAATTGTAAATAACAAATTTACAATACCATTCATAGTAAAAATATATAAAATAGATGTAATTAAACCAAAAGCTATAAGAAATATAGCTAATTTATAATATTTTCTATAAAACAAATATCCCCAACCAAATAGAAAACAACAATAAGAAAATCCTCCTAATGCTATTTGTTCATAATTAGCCCCTACATATAATTTAACTAATTCTTCTCTATTTTCTTTACTAATATTATTTGAGATATTAGTTGTATTATTATTTAACGCATTATTATTTGGTACATTAATTGTATTATTATTTAATATATTACCATTATTATTTTGATTATTCTCTACATTATTATTCAATTTTATTACTCCTAACTCCTTATATTTTAAATATATTATTATGTTAAAGTTTGACTATTTATAAGTTCTAATAATTCATTAATATTATCCTCAGTATAATTAAAATTTTCTACAATAGAACCATCTTTGTAGGAAATTATACCTAATTTATTATTTTTTGTTGCTATAATATTACTTGTATTATATCCTTTTAATAATTCATCTTCATAATAACCTATTTGATCATACTCTAAATTAACTATTACTTTATTTTGAATATCTATTATTCCATATTTTTCATTTTTCTCTACTATAATATGCTCATTATCTATAAAGGTATAATTATTATAATCTCTTGATATTTCTTCACCTGTCTTATAATTATAAAGAATAATAATATTATCTTTTTCTAATAAAACATGGTCATCATTAACATTACTTTTATATACAGGACAAGCTTCATACCAACAATCATAGGCTGAATATATTTCTTTATCTTTATCTTCTACTTCTGTTGTACATAATTCATTATCACACTGATAAAAATATAATTTACTATTAGACTCTGGAAGATATTCATAATTTATTTTATAATCCATAACCATTATTAAAACAACTATTAAGAAGAGAAAAATAGAACTAATCCACATTAATTTATATATATTAATCTTACGCATATAACTACTCTCCAATATTAAATTTATAGGCCTTATAAACTTCTAATTCATTTTTATTATTATTATCACAATATACAAATGTTGGATTATTTAGCTGTGACCCCTCTTTTAAATATGTAACACATTCATTTCCTTCATTATTTCTATATACATATTTACCACTAAATGGTGCAACTGTTACATTTTCTTCTAATTTGTCAGTATTATCAGAGGCATCTGTTATTTTATAGTCATCAGAAAAAGACATTATAGATTTTTCTAATATATTCTTTCTAGTATTAAGGCCTGATAAAATTGATAATAAAATCATAATAAATAATATAAATATAGTATATAATATACCTGTTATAGCAAAACCTTTATTATTCATTTTACTACCTCCTTATTATCTTTATCATAATTATACTTCAGATAAATATAAATTGCAATTATATTTTAAAAGAAAAAAAGAAGCTAATATACTTCCCAATTAATCTCTTTAATATTTTTACTTTTTAAATAATTGTTAGCCTTAGAAAATGGTTTACTACCAAAGAAACCATGATTAGCTGAAAATGGTGATGGGTGTGTTGATTCTATTATATAGTGATTAGGATTTGTTATATATATTTTTTTACTTCTAGCAAAATTTCCCCATAATATGAATACTACTGGCTCTTTTTTTTCGTTTATTTTTTTTATAATAGCATCTGTAAATTGTTCCCAACCTATATTTTTATGACTAGCTGCTTTATCTTTTTCTACTGTTAAAACAGCATTTAATAATAATACTCCTTCTTTAGCCCAACATTCTAAGTTTCCTACTTTTGCTGTCTTTATACCTAAATCACTTTCTAATTCTTTATATATATTTTGAAGAGATGGTGGTAATCTTACTCCATTTGATACTGCAAAGGCTAAGCCGTTAGCTTCATTTACACCATGATATGGATCTTGACCTAGTATTACTACTTTAACATTATCATAATCAGTTAGGGCTAGAGCTCTTAATATTTTACTTTTTGGAGGAAATATTATTTTTTCTTTATATTCTTTATTTATAAATGCTACTATTTTTTTAAAATAGTCTTTGTGATATTCTTCATCTAGGATATTATCCCAATTATTACCTACTAATTTAACCATTATCTCACTTCTTTCTTATATTCTGTTGGACATTTTTCATCTGAATTAGAAGCTGGCTTCACAGTATATTCAGTTTTATTATTGATAGTTTCTTTTGTTATTACTATTTCACATAAACCTATATCTTCTTTAGTATTAGGATCTAATATTTTACTATTTATACCACTCTCAGAGCTATCCTTTTTATCTTCTACTCCTGCTCCACTTAAGAAACCATTACTAACTAGTGTTTGAAGATTAGTTGTTATTTTATTACTTTCAATTTTTACTTTATCACTTGTTATTCCAGTAGAATTATATCGATATATAGTGTTACCAAAACTTACTTCTTCATATAATGATTGACTGGAAGTAACGATATTACTTATCATAATGTTATAAGAACTTTCTTTACTTGTATTTATAGCTGATAATACACCAGGTATAGCTATAGCACCTAATAATGCTATAATAGCAATTACTGCTAGTACTTCTACTAAAGTAAACCCTTTATTATTTAATTTCATTATTTCACCTTCTATAAAGATTATATAATAAAAAGATAATGTTTACAAGAAAAAAAGAAAAATAGTAACTAGTACTATTAATCTACGTCATGTCTTGATAATATAGAAGAAGGTGTTTTTCTTATAGTATTAAATACTGGTAATAAACCTACTATTAAGTTAAATATATAGATAAATATGATTGTTAATAAGACTATATAAATATTAATAATAAAATAACTATTTAAATATTTAATACTAGATAATACTTTTAATATATAAGCCATTATAATTATACCTGGTACACTTGCTAAAGTACTAATGGCAATGATTTCTCCTGAAAACATTTTATATATATCACATTTTTTTACTCCTATAGCTCTATATATTCCTATTTCTTTTACTCTAGATAAAAATGATGATCTAATCATTAAAAATATTTCTACTAAAGATATAATTAACATTACACTAGCTACTAGAAGTGTATTTCTTATATATTCTTGCTTTTCTTGTAAATAAATATTTTTACTGTTTGTATAGCTGTCATTTATATTTAAATTTAAGTCTCTAAACTCTTTTAATACTTTATTTTTGTTAGTAGCACTTATTGTTATATTGCTTTTCTGAGGAATTATATTATATTTTATAGTATTATTGTTAACTAAGTAATAGTTATAATTAAATTTACTAGTGTAATAGCCTACTACTTTTAATTTTTTATTATTTACTGTAGTAGTAATTTCTTTGTTTAAAGGCATACTTTCTTTGTTGTTTATATTCACTATTACTTCATAGTCATTATTAGGAGTAGTACCTTCCTTTAGGGTTATTTTATCTTTATATAAATCATAATCTACTATAGTACTTGTTTCTAATTCTTCTTCATTAAAATAATTATTCTCACTACTATTAGCAATTATATTAATAAATAGAGATTTGTCCAAATAAATAGATGGATCTTTTTTATTGGTTATTCCTGTTATAGTAAATTCTGGCATATTATTTATAGATATTTGTCTACCTATTAGATCATCTGGTTTAGTTATACCTGCCATTTTGGCATAGTTATTATTTTGAAACATTCTAGTAATAGAAAGTTCATCTACTACTACATCATATTTATCTTTAGGTAAAGTGCCATATACTAAATCATTATCATTTATAGTATTAATATCAGATAGTGAACCTGTCAGAGTATCATTAATGGTACTAGTTTGATAATAATCATCGTAAGTAAGATTAAAATTTACGACTGAATCTCCAGGAAGTAGATAGTTAATGTTAGATTTTTTTTCGTATTCTAAATAATCATCTACTTTTACTTTAGGTATTGTAATAGTTAAATATTCTCTATTTATATTAACGAAATCTTCATCATGAATAGTAAGAGAGGCTACTATGGAGCTAAAACTATACATAACGAACATACCTGATAGGAAGAAACCTACTAATAATAATTTTTTTAAGATACTATAGTCAAATACTTTTTGGAATCCTTTTACTAATAAAGATATGGGGTTTAAGATAGATGAATATTTTTTCTTTATATTATTATTACTGATATTTTTTAAGTTGAATTCATATTTGTTGATATCTTCTTTTACTATATTTTTATAATGATCATGAATAAAATCGAGACTAGAATTATCATCTACTACTTCTATTTTATCTTGAGTATTACTTTTTATATAAATATTACCATTTTCTACGACAATTTCTAAGTTAATACTTCTATTAGTATCAGAGTATATTTGAATGCTATTACCTGCTTCTTTTAGGGATATTTTATTATTAAAATCTTCTAAATAAAATCTATTGTCCATTCTATAATCTAATTCGTCATTATGATCGTTTGTATAATCATTTATTATGGTACCATCTTTTATTTCTATAATTCTATCAGCATAAAATTTGGCTAGATTTACTTCATGAGTTACTAATAATACTAATCTATCTTTACTAATAGCTTTGATTATATTCATGATTTCTAGAGAGTTTTTGCTATCTAAATTGCCTGTTGGTTCGTCAGCCAAGATAATATCTGGATCTTTTACTATAGCTCTAGCTATTCCTACTCTTTGTTGCTGACCTCCTGATAGCATAGAAGCTGGTCTTTTTTTATAGCGAAGCATACCTACTTTTTCTAAGACATATTCTACTCTTAATTTAATTTCTTGTTTATCTTTAATACCTAACATTTTTAGAACTATAGCAACATTGTCATAGACTGATAAATTCTCAATTAGTTTATAGTCTTGAAAGATATAACCAACACTTATATTTCTGATTCTATCTACTTTACTACTTAATCTAGAATTTACTTTTTCACCATTAATATAAATGCTTCCTTTTTTTACTTTATCTAGGCCTCCTATTGTATTAAGAAGTGTTGTTTTACCACAGCCAGATGGGCCTAATAATGCTACTAAGCCATTATCTTTAATCGTTAGACTGGTATTATTTATTACATGTAGTTCATTTTTCTTATGCCTATTAAAATATTTATTAACTTTTTTTAATTCTAACATCTTAGACCTCCTCCCCTATGGTAGTGATAGCACTTCTTTTAAAGAGTTTTTTACTAAACTTCATACTAATTAATAATGACATACCTAGGAGTATAAGATATAAAAGTAAATAGTCTGATAATTTTAGATAATCAATAATAGTGTCTATAAAACCAACATTAATAATGTTAGAATAATTCATATATATAATAATTAAGAATGTAAAATACGCTATATTTGCAACGTTTAATAATTCTATAATTAATAAATCTTTACATATTTTTCTAGTAGCTCCTAGCATTCTTATTGTTGAAAAATATACAGTCCTAGATTTTAATATTATTCTTATTACAAAATATGAAATAAAGAATAGGGTTAACACTAAACATATAGTTACTACTGTTTTGAAGATTTTAACCATTTGACTAGTATTATCTTTAACTAGAGTATCTTTTACTTTTAGGGTGTTATAGCCCATATCTTTTAGGTTAGATATAGTTGTATCTACTGAATCTACATCTTTGATATAAATACTACTTTGGTAGTTATCTTTATTGAATAAATTATTATAATCATTAGGATTTATATAAATACAACCATTATTATCTTCATAATTATCAATATTTAAAATATTTTTTATATTCTTCTTGTCATAAGTTTTTTCTATGGTTAGATTAAGAATGTCTTGATAATATAAGTTAGTTACTTCTATTTGAATTTTTTCTCCAAGACAATTGTTATTTTTACATTCGTTGTTAAGATCACCACTTATATATACACTACCTGATTTTACATTATTATTTGGGACTACTTTAAAATTATTGTTACTATTATCGCTTGTATAATAATTATCTAGAAACTTTACTTGAATATTACTATATTTTCTATAAATTTCAAATTTTAAAGTATTTATAGCTTCGTCACTTAAATATATTTTACTATTGGCATACAAATTATTGCTAGTTGTATATTTTATTCCAACAATTCTTAATTTTAGGTCTTTATTTATTTCTCCGGTATCAATTGATTGTAGGTATAAATCTGTTTTCATTAATTCACTTGCCATATTGTTTAGGTAGTAGTCGTTTTTACTTCCTACTACTAATACTTCGTTTGATTCTTTAGGTAATCTTCCAACATCTACATCTTTATTATAATTAGAAATGTTATGAGCATTACCATAGATCCAAAAGTTGTTATTGTCTGTCATATTTATAGAAGTATCTAGTAATATATCATTTTTGACAATGTAAGATACATTATCTAAATTAGATAATTTTTGATAATCTTCTTCAGTGATAGAAGTTTTATCTTCTTTTTTTATGACTATTCGTCTATCACTTGTATCTTGGAAATAATCGTTATAGCCACTATTTTCAGCAATATATTCTTGTTCTTTGAAGCCAGAATATTCTGCCATTAAGGCTACTACAATAAATAGGTATACTGCTAGTAATAATAAAAACTTTGGCATTATATTAAACGTATTTCTAATACCTAGTCTTAGCTTTTCAAATTTAGTAATATTCTTATAATTATTAGTATTATATTTTATATTCTTGTCTATATCTTTTATTTTTTTATCTTCTAATATTTTTCCATCATGCATTTTTATTTTTCTAGTAACATAGTCTTCTACTTGTTCGTAATTATGAGTAACTATTATTACTAGTTTTTCTTTAGATATTTCACTTAATAGTTTTATAATCGATTTTGCACTTCTACTATCTAAATTACCTGTTGGTTCATCCGCTATGATGATTGGAGTGTCTTTAGCTAAAGCTCTAGCAATTGCTACTCTTTGTTTTTGACCACCAGATAATTTAGAGACTTTAGTATTTCTAAATTTATATAAATTAACAGTTTTTATAAGTTCTATTACTTTATCCTTTATTTCACTCTTTTTAGCTCCATTAAGTAGAAGAACTAATTCAATATTTTGATATACTGTATAGCTATTAATAAGATTGAAGTTTTGAAAAATATTACCTATATATCTTCTGCGATAATTTTCAAAATCTGTCTCCCCATAATGGCTAGTTTCTTTACCATTTATATACATTTCTCCTTCTTCATATGTGTCTAGTCCACTAATTACATTAAGAAGAGTACTTTTACCAGAACCTGATTCTCCTGTAATAGCAACAAATTCTCCCATAGAAAATTCTAAATTTATTTTAGTAAAACCATTAGCAATTACTCCTTTATTATAGTAATATTTACTAATATTTTTTAATTTTATTATACTCATAATTATTCTCCTTAATTATTCTTTATGATATTATAATTATTTTTTATCTTATCTATGTTAGTTTGTGATGCATGTATTATTATTTTGTCTATGTTGCTATAATCATAATAAATTCTATTTTTATTTTTTATTTGTTTAATTAAATAGTTAATTTCATCTATAAAATCTCTAGTAGAAGCTTCATTATCAATATAATTCATATAATAATAATTGTACTCTGTACTTTCTCCTTCATTGTTATAATCATATAAATCATAAATATAATTAGTTAGTTCTAGCTCTCCTTCTTTATTATAGATTATTTCTAGTTTTATATTATTCATATTATTATCTGGTATAATTTCAACATTTTCATGGTCAATAAAACCTAAAATTAAGTTATCAGTCATATCTAATTCTATCTTTTTATTAGTATAAGTTATATCTTTATTGGTAATAGTAGTTTTATCAAATGTTAGATAATTACAAAAAGATATACCTGCTCCTACTCCTATTAATGATAGACCTACTATTAAAGATATAAATATTAAATTAAATTTGAATTTTTGATCTAAAATAAAGTTATATAAGAATCTTAGTACTAGATAATTAACTATTATTGCTCCTAGTAGTAATATAGTAGTACCTAGGAAAAATATTCCATCTTTAATAAGCCATATAGATATAAGAGCACCAAAACATAAGAAAACAAAGCATATTATACAAGGTATTGCTATCATTAGAAGCATAAATTTAATCATATAGATAATAATTTTTCCTAAGAAATCAAAGAATGTATATGGTGAATGTTTAGGATCTCTTATGATTATTTTATTTTTCTTATTATCTATAAATTTTACTTTTTTAGGATTTGTATCATTATTATCATCAATTGGTTCTTCTATAGTTTTATCTGTTGTGTTATTATCTTCTATAGTTATAAAATAGTCTAAGTATCTTACTTTAAATATATGTATTATTATAATTACTCCTACTATTATACCAAATAAGCCATATATTAGGGAACTTATTCCTCTAATTAAGCTATATAATGCTCCTGGTAGTAGTCTTAAGATATTATCAAATATAGAGCCTATTATATGTCCACTAATATTCCAAATTATGTATAAAAATAACATTAAGAAAAGTAACTCTACAATACACTTAGTTTTCTCCCCTAAAGTCATACTCCAAAACATATTTATAGTTCTAGTAATAAAATTAAGTAATTCATCTAAATAATTGTGAATACTATTTTTAGATTCTTTAGGAGTATTGCTACTTCCTCCTAGACCGTCGTCAACTAAATCCTCTAGGTTGCAATTTAGAATTTTACATAGTTCTAATATCTTAGCCATATCGGGAATAGATTGACCTGATTCCCATTTACTAATTGCTTGTCTAGACATTCCTAGTCTATCAGCAAGTTGTTCTTGAGACATATTATTGTTTTTTCTCATTTTTACTAATTTGTCACAAAATTTCATTTTTTCCTCACCTCTACCGCAAATTTTAGCATATTAATATCAGTTGCGCTATCAAAAAATCGTTGCTTTTTGTAAAATATCAGTTGCATTTTATTAATTATAACATAATAAAAGATAATACTAAAACTAAATTAGCATTATCTTTTATAGAAAATTAGTTTTCTCTGTTATTGTGTTTTTTTCTTGTTTTATGGATTTGTTTAATGCTTCTTCTTGTCGATAGAATAGAATTTATTTCTTCTAAATCTTTATCTTGCATATCAAAGTACATGTCATCAAAAACTTTAGGATATTCTAAGTTAGAAATTCCATCAGTTATTTGCCAATTTTCTGGTAATCCGTATACTTCAAAGAAATCAGAAGATTCAGAATAATGAAGTAATCTTGTCCTATTTGCAATAATTTGATAATATTCATTTATTTCTAAATTTCCTCTACAATCTTTATGTTCAAAATTATTAAATAATCCATCTCTTACACTTTTTCCATCAAAATTATATCCAACTATATTTCTTACTAATTCTATATATGTTTTTACCATTATTTTTTCATTATTTTCAATACTAATTGAAGTAGTAAAGGTCCCATTATCTAACATAATAAATGGTTGTACGGTTATATCTGTTTGTTTATTTGTTTTATTATCCCAATAATAACTATATTTTTTTTCTTCATACACAACAAAATTTCCTTCAACCATACTTGATGTATCATTAAATTCAGTAAAATTTGATTCAAAATTTCTAATACCATATTTAGAAGTTCTATATTTGTATCCTGTTGTTAAATCTTGGCTAGTATCTGTTTTAGGAGCAATATTTGCACCATTGGGTCTGAATAGTCCATCTAAAAACATTGATTTTTCAAGATAAGATTCCATAGTTGATTTTTCTTTTGTTTCTTTAGGTTCAGCTATAAGTTTTCCATCTTTTTCTAAAAAAATAGTTTTTATGAAGGGAGAATTTTTAGTTACATAATTAAATCCTCTACATTGGTCTTTTAAAAGTTCATATTCTTCAAAATGACCTTTAATTAAAAATTCAATAGCATTATCATTATTGTTATATTTTATTTTGAT
>CALVPO010000052.1 GCA_944351345.1 uncultured Bacilli bacterium
ATGCGAAACAACTGGGTCCTTATAAACCTTTTTTTTTTTTTTTTTCTCATTATAATTATCACTCACAATATCACCTCTTTATCCTTAATTAAATTATAACATGCCAAAGACATTATCTGCAACCTAAAATTTAAAACTCTAAAAAAATTCACAGATTATAAAAACAAAATTTATTAAAAGAAAAAAATACATTTTAATATGTATTTCCAAAAATTATCTAAGCATTAACTTTAATGCTTCTTTAACCTGTTCTTCTAAAGAATTATTACTATTAACTTTTCCAATAACCCTCTTAACATCAGCTTGTTTATATCCTAAACCTAACAATACCTCAGTAAGTTCAGCACTATAATCTTCTTTAGCAAAAATCCCTGTATTAATACTATTTAATTTACCTTTAAGATCTAAAATCATCTGCTTAGCAACCTTATCACCTATTTTAGGAAATTTTTTAAGATAATTTAGATCCTCATTTTCAATAGCATCGCTAATAGCATCTATAGTCCCAGTCGCAATAATAGGAAGAGCCATCTTAGGACCTAACCCTTTTACATTTATCAATTTTAAAAATAATTCTTTCTGTTCCCTATCTTTAAAACCATAAAGAGTATATTCTTCCTCCCTAACACAAGTATAAATAAATATAGTATATTCATTATTTAATTTATAAGAATATGGATTAGGAACATAAATTAAATATCCAATTCCATTATTATCTAATATTACATAATTACTATCAATCTCTACAACAGTCCCCCTGATATATCCGTACATTATTTCATCTCCTTAATCGTCCTATTAGTCATCTTTTTTATTATATCATAATCTTCCATAACGCTCATCATTCCTTGTGACCTTACTTCATTTTCAATAGCATCTTTTAACATTATATTAAGAAGTTCTTTATAAGTTATATTTCTAGCTTTCCATAAATGATGGGAAAAACAAAAAGGTATACAATTAACTTCGTTAACATACAACTTATTATGTTTCTTATCATACAAGAAATCAACTCTTGCAGTTCCTCGCATATTTAACATTTTAAATACAGATAAACTATAAAATTCAATATCATGCCTTAACTTATCGTTAAGTTTAGCAGGCAAAACTCTCTTTATACTAGACTCATCAGTATCTTCATAAACAAATTTATCACTATAAGTTCTAATATCTTTATTAGTAGTAATTTCCTCTATCTCACTAGTAATATTTCCATTAGGAGTAAGTAAAACAGAACAATTATATTCAACAGCATCCTCTATCATTTCCTCAATAATAATCTTAGTATCCATCTTAAAACTTCTCTCAATAGTAGAATCTATCTCTTCTTTTCTAGTAATAATCTCAATTCCTAAACTACTACCTAAAGTAGCAGGTTTTAATATTAGAGGATAAGAAAGCTCATCTAATTGCTTAAATAACTCTTCTTTTTTATTACGATAAAATCTTTCACCAAACCATACAAACTTAGTAACTGGTATATCATTAGATTTTAAAATCTGTTTAACAAAAACTTTATCTTGACTAACAGCAGCTGAAAATATATTACTTCCAACATAAGGAATACCAACTAAATTTAAATAACCTTGAATAGTTCCATCTTCCCCATTAGCACCATGCATAATAGGAAATGCTAAATGCAACTGACATACTTCTCTTTTTATAAAACCACTAGTCTGCAAAATATAATGACCGTCTTTATTAATCAAATTAACTTTTTTAGTATATCTTTTAAGCAAATCCAAATCTTTATAAGTATCAATAAATCTTAAACACCCACCAGTATACCATTGCCTATCTTTAGTAACAAAAATAGGTATAACTTCATATCTTTCTTTATCTATATTATCCATAGCTTGAACAGCAGTAATAATAGACATCTCATGTTCTAAACTCTTTCCACCAAATATTACTCCAACATTTAATTTCATACTCTTCACCTTCTTATACCAATTATAATATATTTTTCATACTTTTAAAAGAAAATTTTATAAATTTGACACTAACAGCTCAAATAAATAAACACTATAATGAATATTAGTTATATAAACAAAAATAGAATCCCATAACAAGATTCTATTTTTCAATATAAACACTAACTTTAGTCTTATCTTTACCTAAATGCTCATATTTAACATAACCACTAATAGTTGCATATAAAGTATCATCACTACCTCTACCTACATTAGTACCAGGATGAATCTTAGTTCCTCTTTGACGATAAATAATAGAACCAGCTGTTACATATTCACCATCAGAAGCTTTAGCTCCTAATCTTCTACCAGCAGAATCTCTACCATTATTAGTAGAAGATTGACCTTTTTTATGAGCAAAAAGTTGAATATCAAACTTTAAAAAATCAAACATTTCTATTCCTCCTTAACTTATTTTTAAATTTTTAGGATATTGTTCTTCCAAATCTTTAAGGCATCTAAGCATATTTTCTAACAACTTAATTACTATACTATCATTTTCTATAACATTAATAATAAATAAATTATCACTTCTTTCAATCTTAATAGACTTACTATTAATAGATAATATAGCATTTACAGAACAAAGAACAGTACTACTAACTGAAGCACATACTATATCTTTACCATAACAATCAAAATTAGCATGTCCCTTAAAAATTATTTTATCTAAATTATTATCTAATTTTTTAACATTAATCCTAATCATATTCAAAGTCACCTATTTAATTTTAGTAATTTCTACTTTAGTATATGGTTGACGATGACCTTGTCTTTTTCTAGTACTAGTCTTATTTGGTTTATAAGTAAAAATATTAATCTTTTTACCCTTACCATTTTTTATAACCTTACCTTCAACACTAGCACCTTTAACAAGAGGATTTCCTACAACACCATTTGCCATAAGAACTTTATCAAAAACAACTTTTTCCCCTTCTTGAGCATCTAGCTTCTCGATGTAAATAACATCTCCAACAGCAACACTATATTGTTTGCCACCTGTCTCAATAATAGCTTTCATAATTACCTCCTTAAAATTTTATTTGGATTAAGACTCGCCTTTAAGGTATTGAAAATCAATTTAAAACCTATTCAGTGCGGTTGAGTAAACAACTCGAGGTCCTTAAAACATATAAAATTCTACCATAAAATATACTTATAGTCAAATAAAAAAAGAAATTTTCTAAATTATTTCTTTCTCATTCCCTCTACTAATTCTTGATCATCAATTAAATTAGTAGCCTCTTCATAAAAGTCTTCTACATTATTATTAATAATATCACAAATAGTATTTATATCATCACTATCTAAATTAACAGAAGAACTCGATACATCACAAACTAATTGCCTCTTATCTCCATCATAACTTCCATCAAAAATAACAGTAACCCCATCTAAACTAACCTCACTAGTATAAGTTAAATCATTATTTTTAAAATCATAAATAGAACTAATAATATTAGATACTCCATCATAATAATCCATAGTAGTTCCTAAAAGCTGATAATTATATATATCAAAATACAAAACTTCATAAGTAGAATCATTACCATAATCAATTTGTTCATAATACTCATCCAAATTAATATCAGAAATTTGCTTAGTATATAGATCATCTTCTAAAACAAAATCATTAGCTAAAAGATAATTTCTTAATCTATCATCAAAAGTCTCTCTAGTTAAAAGCCACATAGCTCCCAATAAAATAACAATTATTATAATAATTACTATAATAAGCTTTTTTTTCTTATAAATCATTTCCATATCTATATTCATATTATCACTTCCTAGCCTGATTATAAACTAAACTAGCAAATTGTTTAACAGAAGAAACCCAATCAGAACAATTACTTCCTGTACCACAATAAGTACCAACAATATCTTCTATAGAAGTACCATGATAATGGTTACCATCCTCTTTTAAATACTCATTTCCCAATAGATCAGCATGGTAGTCAATAAAATCTTTCTTAGACTTAAATTTTTTATAACTCCCATGACCTAAACATTTAGGACTTCCCTTCACACCACCAAAATTGTTACAATCCTGACTAATAGGTGAACTAAGTATTCCACTCTCATGTGCCTCTACTCCAATTAGAAAAAATACATTAACTTTATACTTTTGTTCAGCCTCAAACAAAAATGCAGAATATGGAGCAAACTTTTTTAATTGCTTAGTATTATTCAAAGCCTTCTTTAAATCACTAGAAGAGGCTAAACCACTAGTCTTAGATAAATCATCCCAATCTAAAGTAATATCCCCACTAGCAGTACTACCAGAATCGCTAACTCCTTCTGATATAATTGTCTTAAGTTTTTTAGAAGTCTCTTTCTTTTCTTTTACTTTATTATTTAGTTTAGCTAACTCTTCTTCACGCTCTTTTGCTCTCTTTTCTTCTTGATCCTTCAAAATCTTCTGAACATCACCAACACTCTTTTCATTTACATATGCCCAACAAGATTCACTATCATCAACAGCAACACCCAAAGCACTAAAAAGACCATAAATAGTAGCAGGAATTAAAAATAAAACCATAGTATAAATAACTCTTCTAAGAACAATACTTAGTATTTTCTTACTATCATCACCAAAACTAATAACTCCTTTGACAAAATCAACAGTAAGCATAACAATTAACCCTATAGGTATTAAAATAAACACTATCTTAAGTAACTCCCTAATAAAAAATAATATACCTAACATAGTAAGACAAGCATCATTTACCTCTGCAAAATAAATCAAATAAATCACCCACTACTCTAAAAATTAAAAACAAAATTTAACTAAAGTAATTATATCATGTAATTAATTTATTTGCAAGAAAAAAGCACTTCCTAAAAAGTACTAAAAGACCATAAATTCTTAATTTGATCACTTATTTCTTCATAACTCCATAATTTCTTACTTCTATCCTTGCTATTTGAATCATTAATAATAAATTTTCCATTTTTAACTCCTGTAATAACAATAATATGTCCAGTCATTGTAAAATCTCCTGGACCCATACTACAAATAATGGGATGATTTTGCTCAAGTTCATCAAGCATTAATTCATAAGATAATGCTATCTCTCTTCCAACAATTCCATATTTCTTAATTCCTTCTGTAAAAAAACTCCAACTAGTACCATCTTGATAATATCCATTATTATAAGCATCTAAGGAAACAATATAGGGAGTAATATCATTTCTTCCAGTCAAACCAGCTATTACCATCGAAACAGCAGTTGGACCACACCCATTAATAGCAATCACATCATCTCCATAAATACCATATCCCCATCTCTTATCATATTGTAAAAGTAATGGATATACTCCTTTATCTACTTTACCTATATTATCAGAAAATACTTTCCCCTTATACTTAGTATACCCACTAACATAATCTAACATATCACTGTTTCTAGCTAACATCATTAACAATATATCAGGATAACTATCCTTACTATCCATAATAGCAGCTACCTTACTATCAGAAGAAGCCCAAGAATATAAAACATCTAAATAATTATCACTATTAACATAATTATCTATATCATAAGAATACCCATTACTAATAATCTCTTTATTATAATCATATTGAATATAAACATAAACAAAAATAATAACAAACATTAAAACTAATATTTTCTTCATATCAAACCTCCAAAAAAGCAATCATTCCAATCAATACAAACACATTATATCAATAAAAAACGATTGCTTTTTTAACTTATTCTTATAAAAATCTTAATATTTTCTTAATTTATATTTATTGGAAGTTCAACATGAAAAATTGTTTCTTTCTCATTACTACTAGCAGAAATTTTACCACCATGAAGAAAAACTATATCCTTAGCAATAGCAAGACCTAAACCACTACCTCCAGTCTTACTACCACGAGCCGTATCTAACCTATAAAACTTTTCAAATATCCTAGATAATTTCTCTTTAGGAATCTTCCTACCCTTATTTATTACATCTACAAAAACATCTTTATTATTATTCATAACATTAATAACAACATCACTAGTATTACTACTATAATTAATAGCATTCTTAACTAAATTATTAAAAACTCGGCTAAGCTTATCAGAATCTGCAAATATAACAATGTCCTCATCACAATTTAAAACTATTTTTTTATTTACTTCCTTAAGTACAGGATAAAAATCATCTATAATCTGCTCTAACATCAAATTTAAATTTAACTCTTCTTTCTCTAATATTATTGCTTCAGAATTAAACCTAGCTATATCAAAAAGCTCATTTATTAATTCTTCCAACCTATAAGACTTCTCTAAAGCAATATTTATATATTTCTCTTGTTTCTTCTTTGGCATATCATCAATCTCATCTAAAATAGATAAATACCCTATCATAGAAGTCAAAGGTGTCTTTATATCATGAGCTAAATATACAATCAACTCATCCTTCTTTTGCTCATTTTCCCTAGCCTTCTTTTCATTATCTAAAGACTTTCTCTTCAAATAATTCAATTTCTTCTCAAAATCAACTAACTCTTCTGGTAAATTAATATATTCAACACTATTATCAAACCACTTATCTAAAGACTTTGAAATTGATCCTAAATAAGAAAAAACTTTTTTAAAACAATAATAAACCAAAATCAATAAAGCAATTATCCAAAGAATAAAAATAAATATATAAAAATATCCATATTCAAACATTCTATTAAAAAGATCTATAGCACTATAATAAGTAGTAGGAGACCAATCATAAAGCCACTGAAAATCAGATCTACTTATAAATTCAGATAATAATAAAATAACTACTGGTACTAAAATAAAAATAATAAATACTTTAACTAAAAAATTTATATAAGTTTTCTTTAAAAGTACTTTAACATTATTCTTCAATCTTATACCCCACTCCATATATAGTCTTAATATACTTAGGATTCTTACCAGTATCATTCATCTTTTCCCTAAGATGCCTTATATGTACCATTATAGTATTATTATCTTTTACAAAATACTTATCTCCCCACACCTTCATAAACAACTCATCACTCCTAACAACCTTGCCTCTATTCTCACATAATAACCATAAAATAGAAAACTCTGTCTTAGTTAACAAAACTTTCTTCTCATTAAAGAAAAATTCATGTGTACTATTATTTATAAGTATACCTCTAAAATCAATTACACTATCATCAACACCATTTTTATTATATTTCTTATATCTTCTTAATTGAGCCTTAACCCTTGCAATAAGCTCTAAAGGTTGAAAAGGCTTAGTAACATAATCATCAGCCCCAATAGCAAGACCATTAATCTTATCCATATCACTTACCTTTGCTGTAGCAAAAATAATGGGAAAATTATATTTTTCTCTTATCTTATTACATAACAAAAAGCCATCAATATCAGGCATCATAACATCCAAAATAGCAATATCAATATTCAATTTATCTAAGTCTTTTAAAACATCCCGACTAGAATAATATTTATATACATTATAATTCTCATTCTCCAAATATATAGAAACTAAATCAGCTATCTCCTTTTCATCATCAACAACAAGTACATTAGCCATAACACTCACCTCCAACAATTAAATATTATTATATCATATTCACTATATTCAAAACCTTAATATTTTCTTAAAAATTAAAAAATGACTAAAATACATTAACTAATCTTCTCTTGAACATTAGAGTTAATATACATAGTCATTTTTAATGGAGCTAACTTAACTAATATATAATTTAACTTCATATTTGGTGGAATGATAACTAATTCATTATTAAACATATGATCTATAGCATAACGCGAAGCATAATCTACTGGCAATAGAGAAACATTAAACTTAACATTAGCAACACCTTCAAAGCTAGTCTTAACAGGTCCTGGACAAAATACAGATATTTTAACTCTGCTGTGATCTCTTTTTAACTCTTCATAAACAGATAATGATAAATTTAAAACATAAGACTTAGTAGCATAATAAGTAGCCATATAAGCACCAGGCATAAATCCAGCCATTGAAGCAACATTAAGAATCTTACCTCTATTTCTCTTTACAAAATCTTTAAGAAATAACTTCGTTAAAACATGATAAGCCCTAACATTTAAATTAATCATATCCAATTCTTTCTCTAAAGATGTCTCACTAAACTTGCCACAATCTCCAAATCCAGCATTATTTATTAATATATCAATATTTTTATCCTTAACTTCATTATATAACTTATAACAGTTATCCAATTTGGTTAAATCATAGCCTAAGGTTATAACTTTAGGCTTAACATCTTTATATATTTTATCTAACTTTTCTTTATCGCGTGCTGTAACATACAACTCACACCCCATACTAGCTAAATATAAAGCCATACTCTTCCCCATACCAGAACTTGCACCAGTTATTAAAACTCTCATTATAGATAAGGCTTTAACAATTCTATATTCTCATTCCCAAATTTTAATAAATCTTTAGCAAGTTTTAATATATCTTTATCAGCATCACCTTCAAATCTATCAATCTTCTTACTAATATCTACATTACCCATAGTAAACCCTTTAGTAAGCATATCAGCAACTCTAGCATCACTATTATCTTTCATCATTTCCATATTCATACCCATTTTTGACATCAAATCAGCCATAACTCCCTTTTCCTTAGGTTCAACTTTATATTTCTTAAGCAATTTTTCTGACTTCTTAACAAAATTTTCGTATCCTTTCAATTCACCTTCTACAATTTTCTTTATCTTATTATCTTTAGTATTCAAAATCTTAATTAAATTAGTACAACTCTTAACTCCCATACTAGCATTCTGATAAATAAACTCTAAAAGTTCAGCATTTTCATTCATATAATCACCCTTTCATACCTATTATTAGTAATTTCTAAAAAAATTATACAAACTACATAAAAAAACTAATAAATCATTTAAATCAATTTTAAAAATTTATTAGTTTCTATATTAAATTTAATTAGTATCAACTATATAAGGATCATTAATAGTACCAGTACCTTCATTAATTTCTGTATAAGACTTAAGAGAAATAGAAGGTCTAATGCCACGCAAATCATCTACATAATAATCATTAATTTCTCCATTATCAAGTATATCAAATATAACACCTCCATAGTTACTGGAAAAAAAGGAAGGTGATATACTCCACAAATGTAAACCAATATTTAAATAAAAAGGAATATTATTCATAGCATACATTCCACCACTTAACATAAATTCGTCTACTGTAAGTAATCCAACTGGATAATATAAATCTCCATTTCCATTTATATTATCTGTAGTAAAACTATCTATTTTTCTACTACATTTCAAATCTGGTTTATATATTACACGAGCTCTATCCAATGCTCCAAATCTAAGTGTCAAAATAACACTTCCGCCATCTGGATTCCAACCATTTAACTGATATATACTTCTATCATTACACCACACTGTATCTTCAATATAATTTGAATACCCTTTATCTTCTATATTATTTTTATACCACTCATCTATATTATCTTTAATTGTACTGGAATTAGTATTATTATCTAACATATCTGATAATGCATCTTCTACCTTTTTTCCTCCTGTTAATTCTATATAGTACATATTATCACTATCTGTATAATATATATAATAAACAGTAGAACAAGTAATACTTCCCATACATGTATAATGATTATTATTAAGTCCTCCATTCCAAATACTAGACCAATTAGAAGAAGACATAGTATCTACTAAAGTATAAGTACCATTCTGATATGTTACATCATTACCATAATAATATATATTAGTATCATTATCC
>CALVPO010000053.1 GCA_944351345.1 uncultured Bacilli bacterium
AGCGTATTTTAGAAACATATCAAATTTTATATATTTATTACACATTATGTCTGGGTTTGGAGTGCGTCCTTTTTTTTTTTTATCTAAAAAATAAGTAAAGACATAAGTCCAATATTCTTTTACAAAGTTTTTTCTATATAGGGGTATATCTAATTTTTCACATACTTTTTTAGCATCTAAATAATCTATTTCTTGAGGACATATTCCTTCTTCTGTTGTTGGGGCTCCTATTTCTTCTCCATCAATAAATGAATCCCAATTACGCATAAATAGGCCTATTACTTCATAACCTTGTTCTTTTAATTTTATAGCTGCTACGCTGCTATCGACTCCACCCGACATGCCTACTACTACTTTTGTCATTTTTATACCTCTTTCTATATTTCTTTGGTTGCTAGTATTATAGCATTTTTTTTATAATTAATAAAGTTTAAAAATAAAAAGATAGAACAATGTCTATCAGTTTATTAGTGTAAAATATAATAATACGATTATTCCTAGTACTATACGATAATATCCAAATACTTTGAAGTCATGTTTTCTTATATAGTTCATTAGGAATTTTATTATTAGAATACTTACTATGAATGCTACTAGGCATCCTACTAATAATAGTATTACTTCACTTGCTTGGAAAATAAAACCTACATCAAGGATATATTTTAATAGTTTTAATAATGATGCTCCTACCATTACTGGTATTGCTAGAAAGAAGGTAAATTCAGCAGCTATACTTCTTTCTAAGCCTAAGATTAGGCCTCCTATTATAGTTGCTCCACTTCTACTTGTTCCTGGTATTAGAGATAATAATTGAAAAGCTCCTATTCCTATTGCTTGTTTATATGTTATTTTATCTAAATCTTTAGTAGTTCTTTTGCCTATTTGTTTTGATTCTACTATAATAAATATTATTCCATAAATTATTAGCATTAGTGATACAACGATACTGTTATATAGGTGTTCATCTAGCCAATCGTCAAAGAGTATGCCAATTACGGCAGCTGGTAGGCAGGCTACAATTATTTTTCCCCAAAGATTTAGAGTTTTGTTAGTTTCTTTTTTTGTTTTGCCAAATCCTATTGGGCATATTGTTTTAAAATACATTATAACTACTGCTAATATGGCTCCTAATTGAATTACTACTTCAAATAATTTATAAAATTCATCACTAACGTTAAGGTTTATAAAATCATTTAATAAAATCATGTGTCCTGTAGAAGATATTGGTAACCATTCTGTTATTCCTTCTACTATTCCAAATAAAATTGCTTTTAATATTTCTAACATAAATAAATCAACTCCTATAAAATTATAACATACTTATCTTATAAATATGTTAATATTTTACTAGTTTTATATTTCATTGGACAAAATATGTTAATACTTAAAAAATAAAAATTCCATATATACAACCACATATGGCTCCTATTAAGTGGCTTAAATGCGATATATTATCTTTTTTAAATAGTCCATCCTTTATTTCATTTACAATATAGAACATAAAAATTAAAACTAGTGTTAAGGGTATTTTTCCACTTTCTAGATTAACTAGAGAGCTTAATATTATTAGCATAAATACTATACCACTAGCTCCTAAGATTTTTACTTTACCTAATAGCATATTAACTATACCAGTTATAGCAGCGGTTATTAAAATCATTATAAGTAAATTAATACTACCATATTTTTCTTCAATCATAGGACCTATTAAGAGTATGTATAGAAAGTTATTCATAAAATGTTGCCAATTGCTGTGTCCTAAGACGTGAGTAAATAGTCTTATATAAGTTAGAGGACTTAAAAGAGAACTTCTGTAGGATGAGAATATGTACTTGTTTAATTTTTGTTTACTTAAGTTATTTAGGATTAATACAAGTAATGATAGAAAGAAATAAGATAATATTACTAAGGAATTATATTGAAAATAGCCAAATAATTGCATTTTACCACCTACTTCTATATCTTTGGGTAATAGAAATTTATATTATGTAAATAGAGATTATTTTCTCTTACCCAAGTATTTTTAGCCATTCTTTTGAATAATTTAATGGCTAATTTTTGATTATCTGCCTCTATATACATAGTATCTTCTAAAAATAGTCCTTTTTTTATTTTGAATTTTTTTAGGGTGTTCCAAGGTATTTCTAGATTACTTACTGGATTCCATTTGTCGTCTGTTATAAATAAGATGATGCTTGATTTTGTAAAGCAAATAAAATAATTAGTTACTTTATTAAAGTCTACTATGGGATTTGCTGGGATGGGTATTATTCTTTTTACTTTTACTTTGGAGTGTCCTGGTAAGATGTTGTTATAATAATTTAAGTTGTATTTTTTTATTAAATTTATTAGTTTGTTATAAATCGACATATTATTCTCCTCATTTTTTTGATATAATGATATTATAACATTGATGATAAAAATCTTCAATTAGAGATTTTGGTATATAAATTAATGTTTTTAAATATAATTTAATAGGTGATATGATGAGAATTAAGAATAAGAAAGTTATTATTAGTTTAGGAATTTTAGTTGTTTTGATAGTAGGTATTGGACTTGTTTATTTGACTTATAATGATAGTAAGAATGTTGATAGAAATAAGGAACTTAGGGCTATGGTTTTGTATTCTAAAGATAATGAAGTAATGCTGATGGATAATGATAGTGTTATTTATACTTTTAGAGATTGTGATATGGAGGTTAATGCTGGGGATGATGTTTTGATTGAGTATACGGGACTTCTTGATAAGAATAAAGAGATACAAGATTGTTCTATTATTGATTATAAGACTATTATGGTTGATAAAGAAAATAATGGGATTCCTAGTGATTGGATGGATAATGGGATTTTTAGTAAATATTATATTTTAGCTTATAATAAATTAAAAACTTTATCTTTGGATGAGAAGATTGGGCAGATTTTGTTAGTGCGTTATCCTGATTCTAATCAAGCTAAAATACTCGAAGAGTATAAATTTGCGGGCTATGTGTTTTTTGAGAAAGATTTTAGAGATAAGACTAAGGAAGAAGTAATAAATATGATTAGTGAGTTACAAAGTGTTAGTGATATTCCTATTTTAACAGCGGTTGATGAAGAAGGAGGTTCGGTTGTTAGGGTTAGTAGTAATAAAAATCTTGCTAGTGAAAAGTTTAAGTCTCCTAGAGATGTTTATGCTAGTGGTGGATTTGATGCTATTAAGGAAGATACTATTAATAAGAGTAAACTTTTGAAAAGTTTGGGGATTAATTTGAATTTAGCTCCAGTTGTTGATGTTTCTACTAATCCTAGTGATTATATGTATGCTAGATCTTTGGGGGAAGGAACAGATATAACTTCAACTTATGCTAAGACGGTAATTGATGCTAGTCGTAATACTGGAGTATCTTATACGTTAAAACATTTTCCTGGATACGGTAATAATACTGATACTCATACTGGTAGTTCCGTTGATAATAGAGATTATGATGAAATTATAAAGAATGACATACCACCTTTTAAAGCTGGAGTTAATGCGGGTGCTGAAGCTGTTTTAGTTAGTCATAATATTGTTAATAGTATTGATAGTGATAATCCAGCCTCACTTAGTCCTCTAGTACACAACCTTCTTAGAGATGAAGTTTTATTTACTGGTATTGTTATGACTGATGATCTTAGTATGGGGGCTACTTCTTCTATTGATAATGCAGTTGTTAAAGCTATTTTGGCTGGCAATGATTTGATTATTACAACGGATTATGAGAATGATATTGCTAATATTAAAAAAAGTATTAGTGATGGTAGTATTAGTGAGGATATTATTGATAAATTGGCTTTTAGGGTTATTGCTTGGAAATATTATAAAGGACTTATGTTTGAAAATCAAAAGTAAGATATGAAATATTATATAAAAAATAAATGCTGATATAGTTTTAGAAATATTTATAGTTTATTATATTTCTCTCATTATATCAGCATTTTTATATGGGTCTTTAGGATCTATATGGTCGTAGAAGAGTATGCCATTTAAGTGGTCCATTTCATGTTGGAAGGCTATAGATAGTTCTTCTCTTGCTCTATATCTTTTCTTTTTTCCGTTTATGTCATAAGCTTCAAATGTTACTCTGGCATATCTTGGTACTATTCCTTCTACTTCTCTATTAACGCTTAGGCACCCCTCCCCTCCTGATGAATATATTAATTCTTCAGAATGAGATATTATTTTAGGATTTATTAAGACATAATTTTTAAATTCATTCTCGCTTTCTTCGTGACATACTACAAAGAATCTTTGATTTACTCCTACTTGAGGAGCTGCTAGTCCCATGCCTGGTCTTAAGTGGTATTTCTCTGCTTCTTCTTCTATTTGTGATAAATATAAGTGTTCTAGCATATCTTCTATTAATTTCTTAGTTTTATCACTAAGTGGGAATGTACAGTCAACATTTTTTTGTCTTAATCTTTTATCTTTTTCATCTAATATATCACTAGTTTTAAGCATAAAATCACTTCCTTGTGAATAATATAATAGCACAAAATACAAAAAAAGAAAAGGGAACTTTTATTTTCCCCTTAAAATTAGACAGCTATTCTAGTACCTATTATTATTACTAATAATATAAATAGTACTAATATAATTGCGGCACCATAGCCATAGCCACCGCCATATCCATATGCAGGGTAACCGTAAGTGCCGCTAGAAGTGCAACCACAACCGCTATTATTATAACCACCACTATAACCGCCACCGTAATAATACATAATTTTACCTCCTTTACATATCTAATATAGTTTACGCAATATTGTTCATTTTGACATAGTTTTAATATAATATTTACAAACAAAATTAAATTTGCTATAATTTAGGTGGTTATATTATTAATGCCGAATTAGTTTAGTGGTAGAACGGAAGCATGGTAAGCTTCAAAGGGCAGTTCAATTCTGCCATTCGGCACCAGATTGATAATTACTCGAACTTATAAAAGTTTGAGTTTTTTATGTATTCATTTTTTATTTTGACATATAATAATATAAAAAGTATTGACGTACATAAAAAAGTACGTTATAATGTAATCGAGGTGAAAATATGAATACTATAAATATAACTAATGCTAGGCAAAATTTATTTCAATTAGTTTCTGACGTAAATAAAGGCTTTAATCCAGTCAATATAATTAACAACAAAGGTGAAAATGCTATATTGTTATCGGAAAGTGATTGGCGAGATATAGAAGAAACTATTTATTTAAATTCTATACCTGGATTTGTAGAATCTATCAATGATGCTAGGAAAGAAGATAAAAATAATTGCACTGTTTATAAAAAAGGAGAAGAATGGTAGAATACAAAATAATATTTTCTAAATTAGCTGATAAAGACAAAAAATTATTAAAGCAAGCTGGACTCGAAAGCAAAGCAAAAGAATTACTAGATTTAATAGCAATAGATCCTTATCAAACACCACCAACATATGAAAAATTAAAAGGAAACTTAAATGGTCTTTGTTCAAGAAGAATAAGTTATCAGCATAGGCTAGTGTATGAGATAGATGAGAATAAAAAAGAAATATTTATTTTAAGAATGTGGACTCATTATAATAAATTATAATGTATTTTTAGAAATTAACCTTAATAAAAATTTCCAAACGTATACCACTATGTCACCATAAAGATATTATCCCTTGTAAATCAAGGGTTTTATTATGAACAAATGATTTTACCTCTTTTTTACCTCTTATTTTTCATTTAATTTATTAATAGCATTCACTGTATTGCTCTTTTTTTCTGGAAACATATGATAATAAGTATTCTGTACCATTTCTACAGTATCTTCTAATCTTTCTGCTACATTTTTAAAGTCAAGTCCTAAATTAATTAACAAACTCGCATGTGAGTGTTTAAAATAGTAATTATACTCTCTCCTTCTTTGTAATTAATTCTTTTAGATTTTATTCTAGATAATTTTAAATATTTATTTAAGTATCTTCTTAATGTTGTTGATAAATGATTCTATTATATTTTAAAAAAATTATTATTAATATATAATATTTTTTTACTTTATCACTCAAATAGATAATACAAGTAAAGAATATGATAAAACACAAACTTTATCTAGTACACTAATTAATGTAACTGAACAATTGAAAGATAAGAATAATAAAATATAAAATAATGTGCTATAATATAATGGAATTAATTTGGTGGTGTTATTATGCAAGAAAGTAAGTATTTCTATAATGACATACCTTTATCTAAATATTGTAAAGATAATAATATTAATATAAGTACTATACGGGCAAGAATATGGAAAAAGAAACAAAGTAAAAAATATGAAAATTATACAGAACAAGAAATTGTAGATATGGTGATAGAAGCTTATGGTAGTGCTATTAAATATATGTATAAGGGAATATCTTTAAGACAATATTGTTTAGACAATGGTATTAATATAGGAACTATTAATTCTAGAATAAATAATTTAAGAAAACAAAATGAAAAATTATCAAATGATGAATTAGTGATTTTAGCAATGGAAGAATTCGATAATAAAAATTTTAGATTTTTTTATAAAGATGTCCCTTTAAAGGAATATTGTGAAAATCATCCTGAAATAAACTACAATACTATTAGAACATATATTAACAGAGAAAAAGAAAGAAAGCCAGAATTATCTGACGAAGAATTAATTGAACAATATTTAAATAAGGAACATAAAGGTATTTATAAATATTACTATTTGGGAATTCCACTTAAACAATATTGTGATGAAAATAATTTGAGTTATAGAAATATAATTACATATATTAGCAGATATAGAAACACTGATAATTTTAAGGATTTAAATGATGATGAATTTGTTGAAGCAATCATGGATCAATATCAACCATTTGAACCTAAATATTTATATAAAGGACTAACTCTAAGAGAATATTGTATTCAAAATGATTTATCATATTATAGTGTCGTATCTTTTGTAAAAAGAGGATTAGCAAAAGGCAGTACTAAAAGTATTGATGATTTGATTGATGAAGGTATAAAAACAATAAATAGATATGGAATAATTTATTATTATAAAGGTATACCTTTGAAAGATTATGCAGAATCCAAAAATTTAAATGCAAGTTCAATTCGTTGTACTATTTTAAGAAGGCAATTAAGAAGTGATAAACCATTATAGGAAATCATTGATGAGTGTGTTGAATCTTATCAAAAGTTTTCTATAAAATACTACTATAATGAAATACCACTCTTAACGTATTGTAACAGTATTGGTTTAAATTATAATACAGTAATTCAAAAATATTTATATGAATATGCAGATAATACTGATATGTCAATTAATGAAGCAATAAAACAAATTGTAGATTATTATATAAAACATCCTCCAGTAAAAACTAAATATTATTTCAAAGAACAGTCATTAACAAAATTTTGTGATACAAATGGATATCCTTATTTAGCAATTTGGAGAAGAATTAAAACACTGGAGGGTAAAGGTGATTTATTAGACAGTGAACAAATTATAGAGGCCGCAATAAAAAAATATGAAGATAGATTGCAAATAGATAAAATAAATGAAATATTTGATAAATTAAAAAATGGAAAAATAACTAGTATCAATGAAATAAAAGATATATGTGATTTTTTAAAAATTGATATTGAAAATGTAAATGATTTAGTTAATATGGATTTTTCATATAATCAAGTAATTAATATGATATGGTATTTTTCTGATAAAAAAACTAATAATGATTATAAAATTATTACGGATAAAAAAATAAAAGATATTTTTTCTTTAATTGATAATTTAAAGAATTATAATATGAATATCGAAAATTTTTGCTTATATGATTTAATAGGAATATACAAAAGTGAGTTATATGATTCAAGAAATGAAATATTATTAAGACAAAAAAGATATATTTGTAAAACAATATTTTCATTATGTAGAAATTATGAAATTAAAGTTAATAGTAGCAATTATGAAGATTTTGAAAGTGAGATTAAATATTATCTATTAATTGTAATGAATCGAACTAATTTAAATATATATGGGCAAATAATTAAGTATATGGATTTAACGGTAAAGGGTTATTTTAGAACTTATCTAAAAAAATATAGGAAACAATATAATAGTTTATCACTAAATGAGGCTAAATACTCCGCTGATAAAGGTACAAAAAAAGAAAAATCAAAAATAGATTATATTGCTGATCCTAATAATCCATATGAAAAAGCAGAAAATACTACATTTAGTTCTGATATGATGCAAGTATTATCGACTTTATCGCCTGAAGATCTATCACTTATTGTGTTAAAGTACCAAGAAAATTATAATGATGATGATTTAGCAAACTATTTTAATTTAACAATTGATGAAATTAGGCAAAAAGAAATAGAAATATTATCTTTATTGAAAAATAATAATAAAATAAAAGTGATGAAAAAGAAAAAAAATAATTAAATTATTATTAAGGGGGGTATAGTTTATGGATTATATTAAATTTATTAATAAATTGGGAGTGATTATAAATGAGGAATTTAGAAATAATAAAAGTTAATAATATAAAAGATTTAGATAAGTGTTTAAATATAAGGGAGGCTGTTTTTACTAAAGAACAAGGTATTTCAAAAGAGATTGAGGTAGATAATTATGATACTTTAAATAATAATTGTATTCATTTTTTAATTAGATATAAAAATATAGATGTAGGTACTATTAGATGTTTATTTTTAGAAAATAATACAATTAAACTTCAAAGATTTTGTTTTTGGAAAGAATATAGAAATTTAGGAATTGGTAAGAAGACACTTCAATATGTAGAAAATTATTGTAAAGAAAGGAAAATAAAATTTATTAAACTTGATTCTCAATATCAAGTATATAAATTTTATGAAAAATGTGGTTATAGTAAAAACTCTGATATTTTTATGGAGGCTAATATAAAACATATTGAAATGATTAAAGAAATATAATTTACTATTAGAATATTTAATTTTAATCTTTATTTTTTAGCAAGAAAATTTATTAGAAAAAAACAAACTTTAATTTCAATGTGAAACCTAATTGGTATGCATTAAAATTTAGAGTTTGCTTTTACATTATTTATTATATTGATTTTTTACTTTATCAGGTAATTCATTGTACTCTACTTCTTCCCATGATCTAACGCCACGAGTCATCATAATATCAAGTTTTAAATATGCATCATCTTTTAATTCTCTACTTGTTTTAAAAGTTACTTCTTTAGAATTACCATTTTTATTATAAGCATTTAGTGTATATTCATATCTCATATCTCCAGAACTTAACTGCTCTACTTTAGTATTATCTATTTTAGTATAATATGTAGATTCTTGATAGAATAATAACCAAAATATTACAAAGAATCCTGCAATTACAAGTACAATTCCAATACCTGCAAAAATCTTACCTTTAATATTTTCCATCTTTTTCCTCCTATTCTGCTACTATTTCTACGTTTCCAGTAAAGTTCGTAACTTTAACTTTTAAATAGTAGCTTTTTTCTTTAACATCAACTGTCTTTTCAATCTCTCCACTATCATTTATCAAGACTTCACTTTCAGTTCCT
>CALVPO010000054.1 GCA_944351345.1 uncultured Bacilli bacterium
AAAACAGTTAAGGTATAAAAATAGATAGAATTTGTTAGTTCTACCTAATTTTTGTCATGTCCTATCTGAACTGTAACAAAAAAATTAAGTAAAAGTATAAAACTATATATTTACTTAACTATAAAATTATTATTTATTATCTAATTCATTAATTATATTCATAACAGCGATTCTTCCATATCCATAAGTTAAACTTCCTTGTTGATATGCAATATATGGAGGTCTAATTGGTCCATCACATGATAATTCAATTGAAGATCCTTGTATAAAAGTACCAGCTGCCATAATAACTTGATCAGTATATCCTGGCATATCCCAAGGAATAGGTACTACATTAGAGTCAATTGGACTAGATTTTTGTATAATTTGACAATATTTAATGAGTTTATCTTTATCATTAAAAATTATATTTTGTACTATATCAGCTCTTTCATCATTATATCTAGGTGAGGTTTTATATCCTAATTTTTCCATAATATAACTGGTTAAAATAGCAGTCTTTAACGCACTAGCAACTACACTAGGAGCCATAAATAATCCTTGCAAAATATCTCTATTGAAACCTAATGATGGCCCAACTTCTCTACCTTCTCCAGCAACATTAACTCTAGCAGCACATAATTCTATTAAATCTGCTCTTCCTGTTATATAGCCACCATTCTTAGCGATACCTCCACCTAAATTTTTTATTAGAGAACCAACTACAATATCAGCCCCACACATAGTAGGTTCTTTATCTGTAACAAACTCACAATAGCAATTATCAATCATTATTATAATATCACTATCTAATTCTTTAATAAACTTAATAACCTTACTAAGTTTATTAATATCTATACTTTCTCTAGTAGAGTACCCTTTACTTCTTTGAATCTCTATTAACTTAATCTTATTATTCTTAATAACATTTTCTATATTCTTATAATCAAAATCATTATCAATTAAATCAACTTGCATATATTTAATACCAAAACTAATTAAAGAACTAGGATTATCTACTAAACCTATAACCTCATCTAATGTATCATATGGTTTACCAGTAATAGATAGCATTATATCTCCTGGTCTAAGACAAGCCCATAACGCCGTAGAAATAGCATGTGTACCTGATATAAACTGAGATCTTACTAAAGAAGCTTCACTCTCAAAAATTTTAGAATATACTTTTTCAATAGCATCTCTTCCTATATCATTATAACCATAACCTGTAGTAGCATTAAAAACATCTTCTGTAACATTACACTCTCTAAAAGCATTTAGAACTTTAAAACTATTAGCATACTCAATATCATCAATTTTCTTATAAATATCAGCTAATTCATGTTCAGCCTCAACTATCATATCTTTAGCTATCACTACTATCCCTACTTTCTATATATCTAATAGTATCTTCTACACTATCTACTATAACATATAACTTACTATCATCCCTCTTAGCAAAACCTTCTCTATATATCTTATCTAACTGCTTAATTAAATCATCATAATAATTATTTATATTAACTAATATTATAGGACTATTATGTTCATGAGCCCTTTTACTCTCGATAGCAGTAAATATTTCGTCCATTGTTCCAAATCCTCCTGGTAGAAATATTATTAAATTAGAATTACTAATAAGAGAATATTTTCTATCCATAACAGTATTATGATTATAAACACTCAAAGTATTATTCTCTACTTCATTATATCCACTAACACTCATCACCATAACAGCCTGATTATTTCTAATAAATATATCTTTAATTACTCCCATAGTACCATTTACCCCACCAACTACTAAATTATAGCCATGACTTGCTAAATATCCGGAAACCTCTATAGCACTATCTCTATAAATTTTATCTATGTCATTACTACTACTGCAACCTATAAAAACATTCATCTAATCAGCCACTTTCTAATTTTTATAAACTAAAATACAAATTATTTCTTACTCCTTACTCGCTTATTTATATAAATATTAATTAAATCAGCATCATTTTGATTACTAGGCAAATCGTCTATATCAAAAAACTTCATTTCTTTAGACTCTTTATTCCACTTTAAAGTACCAGTATAATTCTTTATTAAATATAATACTGTATTATTATAAACAACATCCCCATTAGGATAACTGTTTTTTCTACTACTACCAGATACAATATCAATAATATCCAAATCACTCATCTTAACATCTAAATTAGTTTCTTCTTTAATTTCTCTAATTATAGTATCTTTAAAACTTTCTCCTACTTCTTGACATCCACCTGGTAATCCCCATTTATTTCTATCAGCACGACTTTGTAATAATATTTGTCCTTTATCATTTTCTATAATGGCAGCAGCACCATCTTAAAGCAAAACAAATTTATGAGCAAGTCTACCCATACAAAGTCTAGCAAATACAGGGTAACCAACCAGTTTACTTAACTTTGTAATTTCTTCTTCAGATAACTCATCTACAACACTAACTAAACTATCATAATCCATTTCTCTAATTTTACTAGCAATTTCTTGTAAATTATCATAATTCATTTCTATCACTCTTTCAAAACATAAAACTATATTTCTAAAATAATTACTACTAATCTTATAATTTCAATTAAAGTAATAATAAATGCTAATTTAGAAACAAATACAAACTTATTTAAGACTCTACTAATATTATCATTTACCTTAACTTTAGCAACCGCAAAAGTATTAAGCATATTTATAATATATTGATAAATAGCAATAATAATAAGTATTACTATTCCTATTCTAGAATCTCCCACATTACTAGCAAACAAACTAACAACACAACCTATAATAGAACTAAAAGATATAAACTTTAACTCTTTAAAAACATATCCTAAGTAATTAAGTAAATTATTATTTAAAAGAGAATAACCAGATAAAAGACTAGCAATAGCTAAATTAAAATAATTCTTACTATCATAGCAAGACTCTGATAATTTTACCATTTTTCTTTTTATATTATATTTACTAAACATAGACTCTTTACTCTCTATTAAATTAATAGAAGCATCATTATCAAGTAACTTTAAGACTAATTCTGAACTAGTCATAGAGTCTTCTTTTTTCTTATTAATAAAATAGATTATAACTATATACAAATATAATATAACAGTTAATGCAACTCCTAATATTAAAATAATATTATTAATCATAATTCCCCCTCCTAAAACATCTTAAATGGCTTAACTAGTACCTCGTCAATCTCTTTATAAATAGCAATTAGTTCATTATCTTGATTCAAAATCATTGCTATACTACTTGAAAAAAACTTCTTCAATACTTGTCCGTTTTTTATTTTAAATTCCATATCTTTATTAACTATAACCTTAGGTATATCTAAAACCTCTACAGGACTTAAAAGCTTATAATTATCTTTCTCTATATCCTCTAAAGTATATGCCTCATCAATACTAAAAGAACCTTGCTTAACTCTTCTGAGTTCTACCATAGTAGCATAAGTATTTAAACTATATCCTATATCTCTAATTAAGCTTCTTATATAAGTACCTTTACTAACTGTACATGAAAAAGAAAATTCTTTATTCCAAACATTATCTAAAAGCTCTATGTCATATATAGTAACTTCTCTTTTAGGTAATTCTACTTCCAAGTTATTTCTAGCATACTCATAAAGTCTTTTTCCTGAAACACTAACAGCAGAATATTTAGGTACTTCTTGTATAATATTTCCTCTAAATGTATCTAAAACATTTAAAACATCTTGCTTATTAACATTAATATTATCTTGTCTTTTAACAACCTTACCCGTAATATCCAAAGTATCAGTTTCTATTCCTAATCTTACCTTAGCAACATATTCTTTTTTAGTACTAACTAAAAGTTCTGCTAACTTAGAACACTTACCAATACATAAAACCAATACCCCTGTTGCAATAGGGTCTAATGTCCCAGTATGTCCTATTTTCTTAATTCCTAACTTCTTACTAATTATATTAACAACATCTCTACTAGTATAACCCTTAGGTTTATCAATAACTAAAATACCATTCATAGCCTTATAGAAGTTTCCTTTATTAGTCTTTTCATAGCCTTATCAAGGGGTCCTTCTATACTACAACCAGCAGCCTTACTATGACCACCACCATCAAATACCTTAGCAATCTCAGCAACATCTATATCCTCATTACCTCTAAAAGACACTTTATAAGTACCATCATCATCTTCTCTTAAAAATATAGAAACTAAAACACCTTCAACATTTCTACCAACATTAACAATACCCTCGTGATCTCCAGTTTTTGCATTAGTCTTTTTTATATCATCACGAGTAATATACGTAATAGCAATTCTATTTTTATCAACAAACTTAAGCCTTGATGTTGCTATAGAAGTAAGCCTAAATTGAGCCTTTGTTTGTACATCAAAAGTAGTTAAATATATCTTGCTAATATTAACTCCAGTATCTAACATTTGAGCCGCAAATTCAAAAGTCTCATCATCTACAGTATCATATCTAAAGCCACCAGAATCAGTAATAATACCTGTCATCAAAGCCTCACCTATTTCTTTAGTAATAGTAATACCCAAACGCTTTAATATTTTAACTAAAGTCTTACAAGCAGCAGGACTATTCTCCTCAACATAATTATTATTAGCGTAATAAGTATTACTAGCGTGATGATCAATAGAAATAGTAGTTTTAGCCTTCTCATATGAACCACTAGGATCATACAATCTTCTAATATCAGCACAATCTAGAGCAATACATACATCATAATCATCACGCCCCTTGTCTTTAATCTCATCAAGACAAGACAAAAATTTAAAACTATCCGAATATTTATCAGCAATAACATCTACATCTTTCTTTAATTCTTTCAGCCCCATATATAAAGCAAGACTACTACCAATAGCATCTCCATCCGGAGATTCATGAGTAAAGATTCCTACTTTTTTAGCCTTAAGAATAATCTCAATTATTTTATCTAATTCTATCTCACTATTCATGCTTATTAATTCTTTCTATAATATTTTCAATGTTCTCACCATATTTAATAGAGTCATCATAAACAAACTTTAACTCAGGCATCTTTCTAATCTCTACTCTCTTAGATAATTCCATTTCAATAAAACATCTAGCATTATTTAAAGCCTTCAAAGTAGACTCTCTCTTGCTATCATTTAATACAGTTATATATACTTTAGCATGTGATAAATCATTCGTAATATCAACATCAGTAATAGTAACGAAATGAATTCTCTCATCCTTCATCTCTTCTTTAATAATATTACTAATCTCAATAGCAAACTTATGATTTAATCTCTCAATTTTTATACTCAACATTATCACTTCCTTGTAGTTATATTATACTAAAAATAATTATTAAAATCAATGTCTATATTTACTTGTTAATACTATTATTCGATTAAAATAATAATACTTAATATATATAATAGTCCAAGTATAATTAGAAAAAAGTAATAAAACAAAAACTATCGTTTCATTACTTTACTATAAACATTCTTTTTACTTCTAACAATATTCTCACTAGTTAAAGATTCAATATAAGTACTTATATTTATATTGTTTCTGATAGAAACAATATAATAAAAACCATCTAATAATTCTTTATTTATACCAATATGATCTAAATAATTAAGATAATTATAGAATTCTTCTAGATTCATATTATTAACAGAATCTCCATATAAGTACTTAAGAACAACAATACAATAACAGTATAAATCACTATTAGCATCCGGAATAACATGAGCCGAAATATTAGGATCATCATTAATATTATACTTACTTTTAACATTATTAAGTAAACTCTTAGGAGTTAAATATCTAGCAGGACTAGCTATGTTATTAGCAATCTTACAACTATCTAAATCTATAACATATAGATCTCTATTAAGAGGATTAACCATAAAATTACACTCTTGCAAATCAGAAATAAATAAATCTTTTAATTCAGAATTCTTTCTTATACTAGCAAGTTTATCTAAAACGTCCCCTATACTCTTTAAATAATATAATTTATCCTTATAATCTATACCTTTATTATTAAGTACAGTCTGCAAATTATAACCATTAATCTTTTTAAAAGTAAACCCAACTACCTCTCCAGCTACACTAACCAAAGAATCAGGAATAACAAAACAATTAGGCAAAATATCTCTATAGAAATCTAACATTTCCAAAGTATATAGTTTATTCCCAAAACTATATCCTTCAGTACAATAAAGTTTTTTTAATAATCCTGAATAATTGTTATGATCTAATTCAAAAATAGTACCCTCAGTATTAATAGTATCTTTATCTAATTCTAATAAATCAAGTTCTTTAAACTTTCTTTTTGATAAATGAATAGTTTTCATAATACTCACCCTTTTTTTGAGTTAATATTATATATATTAATTAACTATTTGTCAACAAAAAAAGCACTATTTATTAATGCTCCTTCTTTAAATATAACTATAATTTTTATAAAAAAAATTAAATATTCAATAACTTTAACTCTTATCCCTGATATAAAATCCACTAATAACTATCCCAAATATACATATATATATAATTAACTTTAAATCTCTAACTAAAAGGATAAATACTACCATTAAAACACTCTTAGTAATAAAGAATATAAATTCTTCTACAATAAGATAAGAATTTATATTACTTCTCTTAACATCATATAAATTATTTAAACTAAATTTCTCATATAATTTAATTCCTATTCCCTCTAGTAATGCTATAAGAAGTAAAATTATACTATTATCTATATTAAATTTAAAAATTAATACTATTCCTAATAATATATTTACATACCTAAAATACTTATTAGTAACTCTTTTACTTATAAATAGCATTACTATTAAACTAGCTAAATTAATTAATATATTAAAAGTACCTACATAAGAAATACTTTTTTTAACATATATATATAAATATAGAGGTTGAAGTTCTAATAGTATTACTTTAAATTGTTCTAATATATTAAAAAATATTTTATTCCTAGGAATAGCTACTTTAGATAAATTAATTTTTTCTTTTTTAATATTTTTTAATTTTAATACTGGCCCTACTGATATAAAAGATAAAACTAAAATAACTATCCCTGTTACTAATATAGGTAACTTTTCTATTAAAAATATTCCAATAACGTTAGATATCATAACAGCAATATAAGTTATTATTAAAAACTTATTTATATTTTTCCCTTTATTATAATCTATCAAATATAGAGCTAGACTATGCCTTATTGCATGATACGAATAACTACTAAAAGATAAAATTATTGCAAATACTATTAAATTAATTAAACTATTACCCATAAAAGATAAATATATATAACTAACACCATATAATAATATGGAAAACACTAATACTACTTTATAATTAATAATTAAACTTAAATAATTTACTAATATTCCAGATAAATACATAACTAATAAAAAGAATAAAATATTATTTATACTATAGCCCTTATTATATAATAAAATAACAGAAAACACTTCTACTAAACTTCTAGTTAAAGTAGATAAAAAAAGAAAAAAATTATAAATTCTCTTATTAGTCATAATATCACCATTATTAATATTGACTAATAATAATTATTTATAACTTATATAATATTAACCTATATTGTTTTTATTATCTAAAAATTCTTGTTTTTCTATCTCTTCTATTCTTTTATTTATTTTATTAATTAAATTAGACGCATTAGGATCAATACTAGTATCTTTAAAATATTCATCTTTATACTTATCAATAAAATTATTTCTAGTTATATTTTTAACATACTTTTTTAAATCAAAATATTTTATAGTTGTTAAATTAGAATTATAATAATTTATATTCTGATTTTCTGTTATATTATTTTTATATTCTTTATTTATTTTTTTACTATAACCGTCTATATTAAATTCAATTAAATTATTAGTATTATAAACAATATTACAAAGACTAGATAAATATTTATTATAATTATCATACAAGTATTCTAGGGAATAAGTACTAATTATAAATTTTATATTTTTATAAATACCTGAACCTAATTTTTTACTTAAATCATTAATATGACTAATAGTATTAAAATTATCTAATATAAAATTAAATTTATTTAAATTATTATCATTAAATAATTTTAAAAATAATTGGTCAATAAACATTGATATTAAAAGATTATTATCTTCCTTCTCATTATGATTAATTATAAATATAGCAGTCTTTTTATTAGAGATATTATTTATATCAAAAGAGCTTTTATTAAGCCACATATACATCTTTTCACTAGGAATAAAAGAATTTATTTTTTGTTTAACTGTTGAATAAATTGCTAAAGCAGTATCTTTAGGAACAGACCTAATACTTTTTGAATATGAAGATAAAGTAGATAAAGAATCTTTATTATCAAAATAATTTATTAAATAATTAACACCTCCAAAACGTTCAGTAATTGTATCAATCATACAACTTATGCTTTTTAAGTTTATTTCATCATCTTTTCCATCTTCAAAAAGGCCAAATATCACTGCTATAAATAAATTAATTGCAGATAAATTCCAATAAGGATCTTCATTTTCTGATTTAGAATAAAATATACTTTTAGCCATACTATCTAAATAATATAAAGCTTTATTTTCTTCATTATTTTTATATAGATTATATGGATAAGTTAATGGATTCCATGTATCACCTTTATCTAAATCTTTTAAATTTAAGATAATAATATTATAGTTTTTATCTTTTAACGTTTTATAATATTTATTAATATATTCTTCTTTTGAATCTAACATTAATAAACTTTCTTCTTTATTTATAATTTTATCTACTAACGGAAATAATATATTAGTAGTTTTACCAGTAAGTATATCTCCTGTAACAATTAAATTCCTTTTAGAATTATATAATCTATTTTCTATTTCTTTTTTCATAACTACTCCTTTTCAATATTTTTTCATTATTAATTAATGAATTATTATTTTTTATTTCTTCTTCTATAAGTAACAATTGTCTATATTTTAATTTAAGTAGATACATCTTTTCTTCTAATTCTCTTTTCTTTTTATTAACTATTTCTTCATTAAGACAATTTTTATATTTAGATATTTCTTCTAAAGTAAAATCAAGAGATTTTAATAATTTTATTAAATGACATTCCAAAATATTTTCATCACTGTAATATCTATATCCAGTAAAATTATCTACCTCAGATGGTT
>CALVPO010000055.1 GCA_944351345.1 uncultured Bacilli bacterium
CTAACTACTTGATAAATTTCACTAATTCTATCATTATCTATAATTTCATGAGAAATTTTATCTATTTCATTATCATTAATCCCAATTTCTTCTAAAGTATCTCTATTATTTTCTATTAAACTATTCAAATCATCATCTATATCCGGAACATAACTATCTCCATTATTAATAGAATTCATAATTCCTTCAAAATATTTACTAGTTATATCATTAACTTCATCACTTTCATTAATAAAATCCTCTATTTTTTCTAAATCATCAACACTTATTTCAGGATATTCCTGATAAATAGCATCAGTTACAAAATCACTTACTTCCTTTTTAACAACACTATCATTAATAGTATCAATAACTAATTTCTCAATACTTAAATTAATGGCTAACATTATTAGTAACATAAAAATAATAATACTAAACAAAACACTAAAAAACTTCTTCATAATATTCCTCCTTCAATTAACCATATTATAACATTAAAATAGTAAGATAACTATATATTAATAAAAAAGAAATAGATTTACTCTATTTCCATTGAATTTGAAGACTCAGTATTATATAAATCTTTATAAACTAAAGATTTTTTTAGCAATTCATTATGACTACCACTAGCTTCTAATTCTCCTTTATCTATAACATTAATAACATCAGCATCAATTATAGTAGAAAGTCTATGTGCAACTATTATTACAGTATGATCATTAACTAGGTCATCTATTGTCTTTTTTATATATTCTTGACTTTCATTATCAAGAGCACTAGTAGCCTCATCAAATAATATAATTTTAGTATTTATAAGTAATGTCCTAGCAATTGCAATTCTCTGTTTTTGACCACCACTTAAATTAATACCCCCTTCACCAATAATTGTGTCATATCCCTTTGGAAGACTCATTATATAATCATCAATATATGCCCTCTTACATACTTCTCTAACCTCATCTAAAGTAACATCATCTCTAATTAACCTAAAATTATCCATAATAGATAAATTAAATAAAAATGGAGCCTGCCTTATAACAGATATATTTTCTCTTAAAGATTCTTCTGTTAGATCCTTAATATTTATACCATCTATAGTTATAACTCCCTTAGTAGCATCAAAATATCTAAGAAGTAAATTAAAAATAGTAGATTTACCATTACCACTTCTTCCAACAATAGCAGTCTTTTTATTTGGTTCTATCTTTAAATTAAGACCATTAAGCGTATAATCCTCATCTTCCCTATATTTAAATTTAACATTCCTAAATTCAATAACCCCTTTAGTATTATCTAACACCTTATTTCCAAATACTTCATCCTGAGAAATCTTATTATTAATAATTTCATCTATTCTTTTTAAAGAAACAGTAACTTTATTATAATTAACACCAAAATCACTAATACTCTCAACTACTTCATCAATTCTCCAAATATAATTCTCTATCATAATAAATATACTATAGCTAACTTCTCCCTTTATAAAGAAATATCCCGTAGTAAACAAAATAATAAATTGTAATATATAATATACTAAATTATTTAAATTATAATATATAACCTCATATTTTCTAATTTTTTTAGTATTATCAAACATCTTATCTAAATTAGAAAATATATTCCTCTCTATATTTTTCTTTATCCCTAGTGCTTTTATTTCTCTAATACCAGTAATATTCTCTGTAGCCACCTTAACATAATTATCAGATTCTTTCTTTATATTTTCTTGAGTAGTCTTAATTTTAGGAAAAAACTTATATGAAATAAATCCCATAATAGTACCAAATATAATTATTTCTAATCCAAGTATTATAGATATTTTAAATGCTAATATTACAACTACTATAATTACTAAAGATTTACATACAAGTTTTATTAACTTTGCTAAAAGCTCCATAACTCTATCTGGATCAGTATATAATCTATTTATAAACTCTCCAACCCCAATATCCTCAAATACAATAGCAGGTAACTTATCAATCTTTTTATATAAATCACGACTAACATTTTTCATAAACTTAATTTCCAAATAATTATAAATACTATCTCTTGGTATCTGCAAAAAAGAATATGCTATTATATATATTCCTATCCAAAGAGATAAAAAAGTAGTAAATCCTGTCAAATCTTTAGTTATCAGTAATTCTAAAGCCCTACCTTCAAAATAAGCAGTAAGTAAAGTAGGCATATAAGTACATATAACTAAAATTATATAAATAAATATCTTTAATTTATCATCTTTTAAATAATGCCACAAAATATTAAAACTATTAAATTTTTTCAACTTTTCACCTCCACCAAAAAACTACTATCAAAAAATTATAGTAGTTTTTAATATTTATAAAGACTAATTTACCAAGCTTAAAACAAGTAGGAATTATAAAAAAATCCCCTAGTACTACTATAATTTATATTTAAATACTTATCTATTCTAAACATAATTCCCACTCCTTTCTTCAAATTCACTAATAATTTATCATACTTATAATAAACTGTCAACTATTTTTTATAAGCTGATACTATCAATAACTTCTCCTTCAATAGTATATAAAGTTATTTTTCTATCTTCATACACTCCATAACTAGCTTGACTTCCACCTCTAGGAAGCGATACACTTCCAACACAAACATATACCATATTACTATCCTCTCTTATCTCAGGTACATGATAATGCCCATAAATTAAAACACCATTTCTAGAAAAATTATCAGGATTATACTTATTACCATGAGTTAAAAATATATCAATACCATCAACATTAATAAGCGAAATACCCTCATTTATAGGAAAATCACTAACCTTAATATCAATATCACTATCACAATTACCTCTCATACAAATAATATTATCAGAGTACCCAGTTAAAAAATCTTTAACTACCACATTATCATAATAATCTAAATAAGAATTTCCATTAAACCCTGCATAATAAAGATCTCCCAAAACTACCATCTTATCAAAATTACCTTTATTATATATATCTTTAATCTTATCTAAATTAGTAGTAATTCCATGAATATCCGAAATAAATAATATCTTCATAATCCACCCCTTCTAATTAATCTTTTTTTCAAATAATTCTTTTCCAACACCACAATTAGGACATTTAAAATCATCTGGTAACTCTTCACCATAATAAACATATCCACATATAGTACAAATCCACGCTGTTTTATTATTTAAAGTCTTAACTTTAATTAATTCATCTTTATGTTCCTGATAATAAGCATAAGTCATTTCTTTTTTATCATTATATTTTAAAGCATTAACAAGTCTTCCAATAAATAAATTATGACTCTCAGTATCAATAATATCAACAACCTCTAAAATCATACAACCAATAGCATCCCTAATAACTTTAATACCATCAACACTATCAAACCAATCTTTACTAAACTTATCAATATCTCTAGAAGAATGCATCCCAAAAGTCTCAATAATATCTCCATTAATATCCATAGGCAAAACAGATAATGCAAATTTCTTCTTTTCTTTTATAGCCTTATTAGTATAATTATCCTTATTAACTGCAACACTAATTAAAGGCTTGTCTCCATAACTAACTTGACTAACAGCATCTACCATACATCCAGCCCCATCTAAAGTAAGAACATACATCCCTTGAGATATATTTCTTGTAATCTTTCTATCCATAACACTACCTCCATAATAAATAACCATAATATAAAACAAAAAACATAATCATAATAACACCTTCTCTTTTATTAATAGTTCTCTCACTCCTAGCAAATATAAAAAGTAAAAGAGAAGACATAAATACCATTAATATATCCACAAAACCAAAACCTGTAAGCAATATATCTCCATATATAACAATAGGAAGTCCAAGAACTATACAAATATTAAAAATATTAGTTCCAATAATATTACCAATTGCCATATCAAATTCTCCCTTTTTAGCACTAGTAACAGTCATAATCATCTCTGGCAAACTAGTACCAACAACAATAACAAACATAGTAATAATTTTTTCAGCAATATTTAAAGAAGCTGCAATATTCTTAGCCGAATCAATTATTAAATCACTACTATAAATGATAAAAATAATTGAGACTATTAATAAAGCAAAAGCTACCAAAGGAGAATATTTAATTTCTATATTATCAATAGTTACGTTCTTATTCCTCTTGAATAGCATTTGAATTAAATATACTACAAATAAAGAAAATAACAAAATTAAAATAATAGCATCAGCCCTAGAAAAAGTATTCTTAGTCAGTGGATTGAAAAGACTATCAAGCATTAATACAACAAAAATAGACGTAATAATAAACAAAAGTGGTAATTCTCTTTTAACTGTAGCATGCTTAATTTTAATAGGATGAATAAAACTAGCAAGTCCAATTATTAAAAGAATATTAACAACACAACTACCAATAACATTAGCAAAAGCCATCGTAGCATCATTACTACCAACACTCCTAAAAGAAATAGCCACCTCAGGTGCACAAGTACCAAAAGCCATAATAGTTAAAGCAATAAATATTTTAGATATATTCAGTTTAAGAGCTAAAGAAGAAGCCGCATCAACCAAAACATCTGAAGCCTTAATAATAACAACAAATCCAATTAATAATATTATTATATCAAAAAACATACTTAATCACCTATTTATAAAATAACAAAAATATCTATTTTAATACCTTTAAGCACAATAATTTATCTTATAATTATTATTACTTAATAAAATGTACCAAACTAGAATCATATCTATCTTCTATATCTTTGCGATTAACTGGATATCCAACAGGAATAATACAAAAAGGAACAATATCCTTATCAAGACTTAAAATATTACGCATACTATCTATTCTCTCGCGAACAGGTGCTCCACCTATCCATACCGCCCCAAGACCTATCTCTTCAGCCTCAATCAAAATATTCTCAACACAAGCACTCATATCACAAATAATATAGTTAGGTGATTTAAGTTTGTTATAAACATAACATGGAACAATAGCAACAGAACAATTTTTTACACACATAGAATAAGGTGTTGCGCTAGCAAGCTCCAATAACTTATCTTTATTAGTTATAACATAAAATTCCCAAGGCCTACCATCACAAGCAGAAGGAGCTTGCATACCAGCCTTAAGTAGCATCTCTATCTTAGCCATTGACACTTCTTTATCTAGAAACTTTCTATAACTTCTTCTCTTAAAAATACTATTCAAATTAATACCTCCTACTCTATATAAAAGTATAACATAAAATAAATTATTTCTCTATAATTCTTTTTTTATTTGCTTACATATAGTACAAAATATATAATCTCGCTAATAATAAATAAAATACTATAAATTAACTATCCTCTAACTAGTATTTATAGTATAATAAAAACGAGGTAATAACTATGAAAACAAAATTAAAAAAATGGCTTATTCTTATAGTATGGATGTTTATTATATTTATATTCTCAAATCAACCCCATTCAGGTTCAGTAACCCATGATATAGTCGAACAAATATTACCAAATATAAAATTTGATAGTCTAATAAATATAATAAACTTTACTATAAGAAAATTAGCCCACTTATCAGAATATTTTATTCTAACTCTCTTAACTATTTCTTTATCAAAAGAATATATTAAAAAAGAAAAAATAATCTTACTTATAAGCTTAATATTTTGCTTTATATTTGCCCTTACTGATGAATATCACCAATCGCTAGTACCAGGAAGAACAAGCGTATTTACTGACGTAATTATAGATACAATAGGAGGTATTTTATCTATAATTACATATAAAATATATATAAAAATAAAAACTAAAAAATAGATATCCACAAAAATGTGGATATCTTTACACATCCCTGTTGAATTATTATTATATATGTGGATAAAATATCCACACTTTTCAACAATTTTGTTGAAAACTATTTAATATATATAAATATACCCAAATTATTAAACTAATTCTTTTTAAATATCCACAACTATAACAACAATCTATATTAATAAATACATACTTTAAAGATATATAATAAAGTTTGATTTCTTGTTTGTGTTAGCACAGTTTGAAGAAGATTATAAGAATAATTTCAAGTATACCTAATTTTGTGAACTTGATAATTCAAAATAAAGATGACTATATTACTTATTTTTAATCTATAAAAGAAAAATATCTTATACATTTTTATGAAAACTATGAATTATTTTTATTTAATGATATAATGTAATAAAGAGGTGTTAGTATGTCAAAACAATATACAGATATAAAGCGAACTGCAGAACAAAATAAAATTTTAGACTTAGAACAAAAATATATGACCATAATAGAAAATATAGTTACATCAAAGGATTTCATAGAAGACCTAAAACACATTGAAAAAGAAACACAAGAATACTATGAGATACTTCAAGAAGTTTGGGGAAAGAAAAATAAAGTTAAAGAAGTATCAGAAAGATTATTAAGGCATCATATATATTTAAAGTTCAGTGGTTCAGAACGATTTTATTCTTCACCTATTAGTTGTGATATAGCATTAGAATTAGATGATATTATTTTGAATTTAGATGTTAAAACAATTGATAAGGTAGGAAATGCTGGTGAATTAAATTCTACACAATTTGAACATAACCAAACTTCATTTATTAATAAAAAAGTGTTATCTTCTGGATATTTTCCAGGTTTTGTTGTAAAATCAAATCTTCAATCTATCGATCCAAGAACACATAAACCTATTTTAACATTTTTAGTAAAGATTGGATATTCCGATGATGGACATGGAACATTTTATTTTATAAATAGTACAAAATATCCGAGTTTAGTAGTAACTTGTTTGCCAAATGGTGCTTTGAGCAATTTATTTAATGACAATTTATTTTCTAACTTTAAAGACTATACATATTATGACCATGTAACTGGTATTTATTATAAACCCAGATATATTACATCTAAAGACGAATTCGTCACATTAACAGAAACTGCAAAATTTAATAGAATTGAACAACAAACTGATATACCAGAATCATGGAAAAGGATTACATGGTCAAACAATAAAGTTGGATATTATGATGATGAAAAAAAAGTTGTATGGTGGACAGTAGAAAAGAAAAAAGTTAATCATTGGGATATATATTTAAAGGCTGTGAAAAATGGAAATACTGCTAGATTTAATGATGCTTGGTTGGAAGAAAGGTATAATTCTAATAATGAATATTGGTGTGGGGAACAAAAATATTATAGAATTTATGATAAATTAAGGGGCTGAGTGGAAATAAATAATTTTTACTCAGTTCTTTTTTTGAGTGTCTAAAAATATAAAAAAGCGTTGGAAATGTTAATTTCTAACGCTATATGTGATACAATCTAATTGACGAAAGAAGATGTATCACATGAACTATTTTAACATAAAAAGAACTATTTTCATAGTCCCCTCAAATAAGTGCTGTGAGGAATATGAGAAAATTGACAAATTTATAGAAATTTTAAATAAAAGTGGAATTGGAAAAATAATAGAAAACGTACAAAATAATATAGGGCGAAAAGGATATAATCCATTTAATTTAGTTGCAGCAATTCTTTTTTGTTTTTCAAAATTTAAAAGCTCAATACGTGAAATAGAGAGTTTATGTATTTTCGATTTGAGAGTAATGTATATAATGGAACAAGAACAACCAAGTGATACTGTCATAAAAGAATGCATTAATAAATATATTTTACCATATCAATATGAATTTTTTACTATGATAACTAAAACAATTATAAGAGAATTTCATCTAGATATAAATAATCAATTTATAGATGGCACAAAAATAGAAGCTAATGCAAATAAATATAAGTTTGTTTGGAAACCTAAAAAATTCCATCAAAAATTAGATGTTAAAATTAAAAATTTACTTATAGAAATGGGCTTTGAGTATAAAGGCAAAACATTAATAACAAGTTTTGAATTAGATGAAATATTGAAAAAATATGTAACTAAAGAGAAAATTGATATAAATAACATTCCTTCTGGCAAAGGTAAAAGGAGAACTAAACCACAGAAAAATTATATTCAATGTTATAAATATTTAGGTAAATTACTAGAATATGAAAAAAAGGAACGTATTTGTGGAAAAAAAAGAAATTCATATTTTAAAACAGATCAAGATGCGACTGCTATGGTATTAAAGCAAGATTATTATTCTAAATTAAGTCATGATTTTCATGCGGGATATAATATTCAAGTTTTAGTATCAAGTGGTTTAATTACAATGTATGGAGTATTTCAAGATAGAAGTGATTATTATACATTTATTCCTATGAACGATTTATATTTTAAATATTATAATAGTTATCCAAAAAACGAATGTGCAGACTCGGGTTATGGAATTTATATAAATTATGAATATATGAGAAAACATAGTATAAATAATTATGTGAAATTTCAATCGTGGGAAGGTGAATCAAGCGGAAAACAGCCTCAACTTTTTTACACATTTCCTGATGGGGTATTATGCTTAAATGCTTGTATTGGTGAAGAAGTATCATTTGACTTTAGTCATCATCAAAGACATAAGGATGGAAAGTTATATAAATTTATTGGTTGTAACAATTGTAATTATGCTTACATTTGTAAGAAGAAGTTAAAAAACAAAGATTTAGATTATAGATTATATGAGTTGATTCCTGATTATGAATTATTAAAAGAACAGGCAAGAGAAAATTTACTTAGTCCAAATGGTATAGAGATAAGGATAAATAGAAGCATTCAAGTAGAAGGGACGTTTGGGCAAATTAAACAAAATATGAATTATGAACGAATCAGAAGACGTGGTTTAGAAAAAGTATCTTGTGAAATAATGCTTATGTGTTTAGGCAGAAATATAAGAAAATTATTTATTTTATTAGATAGTGATAACATCGAAAGTAATTATTGGAAAAAATCACCAAATTTAAAAAGAGAAAGATTTCCTTTCCCTAAACAAAAAGCTAATAAAAAAGCTGAGTAAAAATTATTTATTTCCACTCAGCCCCTTTT
>CALVPO010000056.1 GCA_944351345.1 uncultured Bacilli bacterium
TGATAAATTTAATAAATCTTTTTTTATTAGTCCTTTCATTATTCTTCTCCTTTCACAAACATAAGCATTATTTCATCTATACTTGGTTTATCAATTACTTTAAAACTATATTTTTTTGCTATTTTAAATTTATCAGATACTAATACTTCATATTGATATTTTTCTTTTCTATATTTAATATAATCTTCTTTTTTTAAGTTAGAGAAATCTTTTTGGCTACATTTTATTATTCCATAGTTCTCTAGTAGTTCTGATGTTTTTAGATTAAAAATAATTTTACCATTATGGATAAAGATTATATAATCTGCTATATGTTCTAAATCAGAAGTAATGTGTGAGGATAGTAAGATAGATCGTTCTTCGTCTTCAGTAATATAGTTTCTGAATATTTCTAAAATTTCATTTCTAATAATTGGGTCTAATCCACTTGTTGGTTCATCTAATATTAGGGCTTTAGGATTATGGGATATGGCGGTAGCTATTTTTAATTTCATTTTCATACCGCTAGAAAAATCTTTTATTAATTTATTAATTGGTAGTTTGAATTCTTTTAGATAATTAAAATATTTTTCTGTATCCCAATTGGTATAAAAACTTTTCATGATTGTATTTACTCCTTTGGCAGTTAAATATTCAGATAAGAAGCTGTCATCTAGAACTACTCCTAAATCTTGTTTTATTTCTTTTTCATATTTTTTGTTATCTTTATCAAATACTTTAATTTGACCAGTTGTATTAGTAATATTTAAAATTGATTTGATAGTGGTTGTTTTTCCGGCACCATTTTCTCCTATTAGGCCTACGATAGTACCTTTGGGAATTTTGAAACTTATTTTATCTAATTTAAATTCTGGGTAGTTTTTTGAAACGTTTTTTATTTCAATTGTATTTTCCATTTATTTGTCCTCCTCAAATATTATTTTAAAAATTTCTTTTACATCATTTGCTGTGATGTTAGATATTTTGGAAATTTCATATATTTTTTCTATTAAGTCTTGTATTTCTTTTAATTTTTCTTCTTTTATTAATTCAAGGTTTTTAGGAGCAATAAAACTGCCTTTACCTGGAATTGTTTTGATAAATCCTTCTTTTTCTAATTCGTCATATGCCCTTTTTACAGTTAAGAAACTTATTTTTAAGTCATTTGCTAGAGAACGGACTGATGGTAGTTGTTCTTCTTCAGTTAAGTCTCCGTTATATATAGATTCTTTAATAGCATTTTTTATTTGTAGGAAAATTGGCATATCACTACTGTTACTAATAATAATGTTCAATACAATATCACCTCTCTGTTATAATTATAATATAACAGTTATAACAGATTGTCAATATAAAAAAGAACTTAACTTTGTTTAGTAAGTTCTTTAGTTTCTATTTATGAATTATTATCTTCAATACCATGATTTTCTCTTTTGTTATTTACTATGGGTATAATATCTTTATTAAATCTATCTAGTAAGGCATCAGTACCATATTTTTGTTTATATTCTAATTCTTCTTTATAGAGAGGAAATAGTTGATAAAAATTAATTTTTCCTTTTGATTTCATTTGGAAGTTCATTTGTTTAAAGTCTTTATTTGGGGCTGATACTAACATCATGCTACAAAATTTGGTATTACTGGCATATGGTTTATTATTATCGTTAGCAGAAATAGTATGGCCGTAACCTAACCAAGTATTGTTTTGAATAGGTAGTCTTGCTATGGTTTTTAATTGTTCTATTGGCCAGTAATCTTCTATTTTAGATGATTTTATATTCCAATTAGCTGGTAAATATAAGACTAATTCAGCTCTTTCTAATTCATATTGTTTTAATTTGGGAGGAACATTCATTTTATAGGCTCCCATACCCATTGTAATTAATTTATAATAATCGTTATTTTTAGTTGGGGGAACGATTATTATGTCTAGGTGAATGTCTGGTGAATATATTTCATGAAATACTTCTTTATATTCACCAAACTGTTTCATTATATATTTCTCATATTGATTTAATTCTTTTTCTGTATATAAGTATATGTTACTATTTGAATTTTGTTCTTTTTTTGGTTTATTAAATAAATTCACGATAGGCTCCTTTCTTGTTGTATTAATTTTAACATTAAAAAGTAAAACAGTCTATACTATTATATTTTGTTATCTTTATCATTTAAAAGATATAGTCCAATACAAGTTAGGCCAATACTTAATAGTATTATAGATGATTTTATGTCTATTTCATTTAAGATATTTAATACTGTTACCGATATTCCCATTGCTAATGCTACTACTTTAAAAATTAAATTAGTTAAATCTTTTATTCTTGTAGTCGAATAATTTTGATTTTTAGATTTTAAAAGTTCTTCAACAGATACCCCTAGTATATTTGCTAATTTAGAAATAGTATTTATATCAGGACAAGATAAATTTCGTTCCCATTTAGAAACAGCTTTATCAGTAACATTCATTTTCTCTGCTAGTTCACTTTGGGTCATACCTTTTTCTTTTCTTAAAGATGCTATAGTTTCTCCTATATTTTTCATAATTCCTCCTTTTTATATAATAAAATGTAATATAAATTAGAGAAAAAGTAAACCAATAATTAGTTTATTTTTCTCTACTATTGGTTTACTTAATGGTAAAATATACATTTTATTATAAATTGAATTCTTTAGCATATTTAACAGTGCCTTGAATTTTTTTATTAGTTTTGTTTAGTTTTATGACCATAAAATTTTCAGTTGGAATTTTAAATGGTGGTTTTATTCCATACGTAGTTGCTTTAACATATCCATATTGAGGATAATATTTTTCACTACCTAAAACTACTGAATAATGATAGCCTAATTTTTTGGCTATTCTATGTCCTTCTTTTATGAGTGCTCCTCCAATACCTTGTTTTTGATATTGGGGTAATACTGCAAGTGGTGCTAAAGCTAATTCTTCATATTCTCCTATGTTTATTTTGGTAAATAAAATATATCCTACAATGTTGTCATCTATAATTGCTACTAATGATAATTCTTTAATAAAATTATTACTTTTTCTTAATTCTACAACTAAATCTTGTTCATTGTCATCTTTATTGGTTGATGTTTCAAATGCTAACTTTATAACATTATATACTTCTTGATAATCTTTTATATTTTCTTGCCTTATATTCATATTATACCTTCTTTTATCTATTTATTATTTCTTCTTTTATCTTTTTTATAAACTCATTAAGTTTAATAGAAATAGTTTCTTTACTTCCATATTTACGATAACTTATTAGATTATTATTTTTTTCATTATCTCCTATAATTAAAGTATAGGGATTTTTCATTAGGTTACTATTTCTTATTTTTCTATTCATACTTTCATCACTGTTATCATATTCAACTCTAATATCACTATCTAGTAGTTGCTTTATTATTTTTTGGCAGTAATCTTCATGATATTTTATATTAACTGGTATTATGTTTACTTGAACTGGGGATAGCCATATTGGTAGGACACCTTTAAATTGTTCTAATAGTAATACTAAAAATCTTTCATATGAACCTAGGACTGCTCTATGTACCATTACAGGAGTTTGTTTTTCTCCAAACTCATCTATATAAAATAAATTAAATCTTTTGGGCATAGCAAAGTCTAATTGAACAGTTGGTATTTGAATATCCCTACCTAAAGCGTCTTTAAACATGAAGTCTAATTTAGGTCCATATAAAGCTGCTTCTCCTTCACATTTTTTGGCATTAAGACTAAGTTCATCCGATACTTCTTCTAATATTTTTTCACATAAATCCCAATCACTAGGATCACCTATATATTTTTCAGGATTTTTATAATCTCTTACGGATAAAGATATCCAATAATTTTGCCATAATCCTAAATTAGAATAAAATTCTTTAATTAAATTGCACATATTTTTTATTTCTTGTTTTACTTGATCTACTCGGCAGAAAGAATGTCCATCTTCGACGGTTATGGCATATACTCTTGATAGACCACTTACAGCGCCTGGAAGTTCTGCTCGATATTGTTTGTCTGATTCCATATATCTAATTGGCAAGTCTTTATAACTTCTTAATTTAGAGGCATATAGTTGGGTATGATGTGGACATTGTACTGGTTTTAGGGCAAATTTATGACCTTTAGGAGATTCTACTCTAAATAATTCATCATTAAATTTTTTAGCATGACCAGAAGTTTCAAATAAAGAAATATCTGCTAATGATGGACAACTAACTTTTTGAAAGCCATATTTTCTACATATTCTTTCTATTTCTTTTTGTAATTCATCTTTTACTATAGTGCCTCTTGGAGTATATAGGGGTAATCCTGCTCCTACGTAATCAGAAAAGCAAAATAAATCTAAGTCTTTTCCTATTTTTCTATGATCTCTTTCTTTAGCTTCATTTAAAAATTTGTTATATTTATCTAATTCTTCTTGATTATTAAAACCTTTACCTACTATTCTAGTAATCATTTCATTATTAACATTTCCTTTATAATAAACGCCACTTATTCTTAGTAGTTTTATATAAATACTATTGTCTAATTTTTGTATTTCTTTTTCTAGTTTTTCAAAATCATTTTCACTTACCTGTTCGTCTGATTTAAATTCATAATAAAATTCTTCATCATTATAAGATATATTATCAAATCTTATATTACTATAGTTTGCATTAATTACTTTTTTTAATAATTCACAACATTTTTTATTCATATTATACCTTCTTTCTTTTATTTACTTGTAGGAAGAGTGTTTACTTGTTTTCGTTTTCGTCATTTTTATCATCTCCTTTATATAAAAAGAGGAAGATACCTTATAGGAGTCTATTATAGACGGTACCATCCTCTTGTTTTTCTTAATTAAAATAACCGATAATATCGGGCAATCAGTTTCCTGAGCAACTAATAGGTAGTAATTATTAAGCTTATTTATTATCTTACACCAAACGATAACTCTCTTTAAAATAAGGAGTTAATAATCGTGTCCTATATTATTGTTTTTATATTACTTTATTATTATAAAAAATAAAATCTATTACTTGATTGTAATAGACTTTGCGTAAATGATATATAATATTTTAAGCAATGTTAAAACAATCAATGGTAAATATTGATTTAAATATAATTATATAGTTGGTCGTTTTTAGTTGATTGTTTAACATTTTAATCTCTTCCTTTCAAGTAATTAAATAATAGCATATTTATATTATTCTGTCAAATTTAATATTATCTTTTTGTTAATATGATAGATGTGCTAGTGATTAATTTCTTTTATTATATTATTTAAACTAGAAAAGTCAATAAAACTAACTTTTTGATTATAAGTATCTATCATGGCTTTATCTTCTGCACTTTTCTTTTCTTCTGGTAAATTTTTAACTGCTTTATAGAGTAATTTCATCATAGTTTTATGAGTGAAATTTAATTTTGTATAATCTATTTCTCCTCTTATATGAAATATTTTAGATTTGTTAAAAATTTCCTCTGGTAGTTGACTTTTCATGTTTTTTCTTATATTGTTAATATTTACTTCATCTTTAGGATCTGATAGGCCAACTGTTATTAATATAATTGTTTTATTAGTTATATTATTTAATTTTTTTAGGGTCTTTGACATACCTAATACTCCACCTGCATATAGTCCGCCTAAGTAAATAATTTTATCGTAATTATTTATGTCTTTTATATTTTTGAAAGATATAGCTTTAATATTAGTTTTTTTAGAGAGTTCTTCAGCATATTTTTTTGTTGTTCCATATTTAGAACCATAGATTATAATATTGTTCATAATACCTCCAATTATAATTTTTGAATTAAATCTAGTACTTCGTTTATATTATCAGATACTGATATAGATTTATTCTTTATTTCTTTTGGTAAATTATAATATTTATTATTAAATCTTATTAATTTAAAATTATCATGTATATAAGTCATTCTTTCAAATGGAAATCTGATAATACTTGGAGTATTAAATCCTACACCAAACTCTAGTAATAAGACTTTTTTATCACGATTATTTTTGATAAAATCATTATATCTATTTTGTAATAATTGCCAATTATCATCTTCTACAAAAGTGTCATCACATCTTAGGTTTACTTCCATTTTTGCTCCACATACAGGACATTTAGGGACTAGAGATGTTGGTATTTTTAAGTCTTTATCTATATTTATTAACATTTCTTTTATTAGTTTTTCATTATCATATAATTTATTATGGCATGGAATGGAACATTGTAATTTGGAATAACTACCTTGTACTTCAAATACTTTTTCTTTAGCAAAGCCATTATTTATAAATTGTCCATCTGTATTGGTTGTAATAACAAAATAATTTTTATTTTTTACTAGGTTATATAATTTTTTATAAAGATTTGTGTGTTTTCTTTCATAATAGGAAAAATATATGTGTTTTGCCCAATATGCCCACTTTTCTTCTTCTGTTTTAAAGGGATAGAAAGAAGATGAGTATAAGTCTTTTATGTCTTATTTTTTTATAAAATCCTTAAAATCGTGTTTAAATTTTTTGCCACTATAATGAATGCCTGCTGCATCAGACAATCCGGCTCCTGCTCCTATTATAATAGCATCAGCTTCATCAAGCCATTTTTTTATATTAATAATGTCTGTCATTTTATCACAACCTTATAATAAGTTTCTTTTATAAAGAATTAAATCTTCATCTTTAAATACATTAAATATAATATGGTTAAAGATATTTTTGTTAGTACTTAAATAATCATTAATGGTTTTAATTGCTATTTTACTAGCTTTATCTTGAGGAAAACCATATAAACCTGTTGCTATACATGGAAAGGCAATAGTTTTTAGTCCTTTTGCTTTGGCTAATTCTAATGCGTTGAAATAACAATTTGCTAAATCTTTTTCATCTTTTGGTGTTGGTATTTTATTTATTTGGGGTCCAACTGTATGAATAATATATTTACTTGGTAAATTATACGCACTTGTTATAACTACTTCTCCGTTTGGTAGAGTTTTATCTTTCATAATATTATTACATTCTTCTCTTAGTTGCATACCTGCGAATGAATGAATAGTATTGTCAATACATCTATGAGTTGGATTAAAACATCCAAGTAAATATTCATTACAAGCGTTTACAATTACATCTACTTTTAAGGTGGTTATATCACCAAGCCATATTGAAATAATACCTTTATCTTTGGGAATATCTTTTTCATCAATAATACCTTTTAGTTTTATCTCTTTTTGTAAATATTTATCTTGAAGATTTAGATACTCTTTACTTATATATTTTGGTTCTCTAATGTTTCTAATAGCACGATATAAATCTTTTTTCTCATCTAGAGTAGATGGTATTTTAATATCTGAGAGTCTTTTATCTTCTTTGATTAGTTCTTCTATTAAATAATCAATATTATTCACAATAATTAACACTCCTTATTCCTTATTATAGTGATTTAAAATAATTAATCATGGCTATATTCATTTTTTTGCTACAATCTAGGTCTGGTCTAATTACATTAAAACAGTGATATAATTTTTCTGTTTCATCTTTTTTTAAATAATAACTTTGATGGGGATGATTCTTTTTATCTAGCCATTTATCAAAAGTATAACAATTTTTATAACAAACGTCTTCTTCTGCACTCATTATATATATTGGTGGCATTTTATTATTCCATAATTCTTCTATGTTTGTATATTTTTCAATATTCTCACATCCGTTAAGGATTATTCTTCTATTTTCATTGTTAAATGGTTTCATGGTTGAGGGAAACATATTAATTGAAGCTTGGGTGCCTGTTAGACCTAAAGCTTTTATTTTAGCAGTAGGAACTTCTACTTTATAGGCTTTTTGCATTTCTTGATTATTCCATAATAAACTAATTAATAATACTAGTACTGATCCTGATGAATCTCCTGTTAGATAAAATTCATTCTTTTTATATGTATTTAATATTTTATTGATTGCTAGTATGCAATCTTGGACTTGTTTTTGTAAGTTTCCGGCTGGTGCGTAATGGTAATTTATGGTTGCTACTTGATAGTGGTATTTGGCTAAAAAAGCTGCATAATATTTGTTTATTTTCTTATCACCACCGGTAAAAGCTCCACCATGAATGTTAATTATTAAAGGAAGACTACTGGGATTAGTTTCATTTTTTTCATATATATAATCATATGTATATAAAGTATCATTTCCTTCTACATAAGGAATGTTTTCTTTTATTTCTATATCTTTTCCCAAGTTAATCCTATTTGCTTTTTATCTACATCTTTTAGTTGATTTTTATATATTTTTAATACTAATTTATTTATTAAACTCATTTTTTTATCCTTTCATTTTATTATTATAGCTATAATTTATATATATTTAAATAATCTTAGTTTAGACTTTTCGTCTACTAGATTGCTATTTATCTATTAATTATATTATACTATAAAATATTAAAATGACCTATAAAAATAATTAATGTAACAGGATAAAAATATAGTTTGAAAATAAAAATAGAAATTTTCCCTGAAAAAACATGGCAAAATAAAGATTATAGTCATTAAAAACCGTTTGTGTTATACTAGTGATATACACTAGAAAGAAGGATGGAAAATATGGCTAAACCTAAGAAAAAATATAGTAATTTATTAAAACATGAAATTTCATTTATTAAGAAGAAATTTAACATTACAAAAATAACTGATATAGATACTGCTGTTCTAAAAGACCTAAAAGAAAGACTAAAAAAATTAAAAGATACAAGAAATAAAAATATGCTTATTTATAAAATGTGGGATGTTGTAATGTGTGTTATTATTGCTTCTTTTGCTAACAATGACACTTGGGACGATATCTATGAATTTGTTGTAGATAATTATGATTTCTTTAAAAGTTTTTTACAAATGACTGGAGGAATACCTAAAAAAGAATCATATGAAAGAATTATTGGCTTAATAGATAAAGATGAATTAAATAATATCTTATTAGATTTTTTTCAAGAAATT
>CALVPO010000057.1 GCA_944351345.1 uncultured Bacilli bacterium
CTGAGTAAAAATTATTTATTTCCACTCAGCCCCTTTACTCTTATATTAATAATTTTCTTTTTTGATTTCAAAGTATGATTGCGGATGTGAGCATACTGGACATACTTTTGGTGCTTCTTTTCCTATAACGATATGTCCACAGTTTCTACATTGCCAAATTTTATCTCCGTCACGAGAAAATACTAAGCCATCTTCTACATTAGCAAGTAATTTTCTATATCTTTCCTCATGCTCTTTTTCAATTTTTGCTACTTCTTCAAAAAGATAAGCTAATCTATCAAATCCTTCTTCCTTAGCAGTTTCAGCAAATTCTTTATACATATCTGTCCATTCATAGTTTTCTCCTTCTGCTGCTGCTAATAAATTAGTAGCTGTATCTGGTATATCACCACCATTTAATTCTTTAAACCACATTTTAGCATGTTCTTTTTCATTATTTGCAGTTTCCTCAAAAATTGCTGCTATTTGTTCATATCCATCTTTTCTAGCTTTACTAGCAAAATATGTATATTTATTTCTAGCTTGGCTTTCTCCTGCGAAAGCAGTCATTAAATTTTGATAAGTTTTACTTTCTTTTAATTCCATGTTTACATCTCTCTTTCTATATTATTTTATCAAACTAATTCTGAAATATAATTAGTTTGATTTGTCTTCTATATTATAGCACATATATTATTTTTTCTGCAAGAATATTTAGTATTATTGTAAAACAATCTTCTTTAACTCTATAATTATTTTTTTACTCTGTTTTTAAAATTAAAATATAATTTTATTTGTAATAAGTTTTTTATTATTCTATAAATTTATTATCTTGTAAAAACTTTTCTAACTTATTGTTACTTTTATTAGTAGTGTAATCTATAATTTTACCATTACCAACAATTACCATATATGGTAATTCAATTTCTTCTTTAATCTCATCCATAAATTTTATATTTCCCATTAAGCTACCAACAGTTCCAGCTGTATATACACTATATTTAAAATTATATTTATTAGATAATTCTAATATTTTTCTTCTATAATTATAACTGTTTACAGTATTATTATCAATTAATATTACAATACTATTATCTTCACTATTATATAATTCTTCTAATTTATCATCATTTACTTGAATATCGTTTTCAGTATATTTGTTATCTATATAACCATACTCTATTAGATATTTTTTTAAATCTACCTCATCATGTATCTCATTTATAATAGTTACAGCAATACCCTTATCAACTATAATTAGCGCTGGTGCAACAATAAAAGAGTCTAAATTAATTCCTAATTTAGTAAGTAAATTATTAAATTTTTTATCACTATAACTACTTTTATTTAAAGTAATCATATTAAGAGAAAATGTTTTATTATAATAATCTATCATATTTTTAGATATAGTACAAAAATTACAATTATCATCTTTAGCTGTTATATGAATAATTATATCTTCTTTATTATCTATTTTTTCATAAAGTATGTCTAATAGATCTTTTTTGATAACATTATTACCATTATTTTTATAAACTGCTATTAATATAATTACAAATATAAGTATAAGAGCTGTGCTAATAATTATTAGCTTTTTTTTCATAACTTACCTCCATTGTATCAATATTTTTACATTTTATTTGTAATATATTTATAAATAGTTGCTTACATTAGCTACTAATATTAATTTGAAAATTTTATATAAAGTTGAAATATATTGTTTATATAATATAATTTTTAAAATATATTTTAACTATTTCTTATATATTTTATTGCCTCTGGTATAAATTCTATTATATCTGATGCTTTCATAGATATATCAGTATATTTTTTTTGAGCTAAACTTCCTGCTAAACCAGATAAATAGCTAGCAGAAGCTACTGCTAATAAACTTGGCTCATTATATCCTAATAAACTTACTAATATTCCCGATAAAACATCGCCACTTCCAGCTTTAGCCATGCCTGCTCCGCCAGTTCTTGTTATATATATTGTAGTACCGTCTGTAATTAAAGTATCGTGATCCTTTAACATTAAAATTATATTATATTTTTTAGCAAATTCTAGTGCAATTTTTTCTTTATTTTTTTTAATTTCTTCTACTTCATATTTAGTTAATTTTGAGAATTCTTTTAAGTGGGGAGTTAGTATTATTTTAGCTTTAGCAATATTTAAGATACTTAAATCCATCTTGGATAATATATTTAATCCATCAGCATCTATTACTATAGTTTTGTTATATGTTTTTATTATTTTATCTAAAATTTCCTTATAATTATTACTTTTACCCCATCCCATTCCTATTGCTATACTCTTTAAATTTTTTAATACTTCATTTATTTCATTATCAGTTAATACCATTTTTTTATTATTATCATAATTTGTTAGATAGAATGTATTTTCAAAGAGAGAAGGTGCAACTAAATTAGCAATACATTCTGGAATAATTACTTTAGTTATACCACAACCACACCTAATAGCACTAGTACTTGCTAGTTTTATAGCACCAGGATATTCTTTTGATCCTCCTAATATTCCTATAGTTCCATACATACCTTTGTGGGAGTTTTCTTCTCTTACTTTAAATATTTCTTTTAAATCACTGGCTTCTATTTCGTAAATATTTTCTTTTTGCTTAATCATTATAGTCACCTTTAATTAATCATTATTTTTTTCTAATGTTACTTCAGTTTTTCTTTCTTTATTATTTCTTATATAAGTAACTGATACTTTTTCTCCAACTTTATGTTTATATAATTCATATCTAAATTCTGCTAATGATGATATATCTTCATCTGCTAATTTTATTATTATATCACCTTTTTTTAACCCTGCTTTATCAGCTGGAGAATTTTTACTTGCTTCTATAACAACTACTCCTTCAGTTACTTTTTCTGGAATAGTTATACTATTTTGCCATAAATAATAACTATCTGTTATATCTAACATACTTATTCCAAAAAATGGTCTTTCTATATTTTCACCTTTTTCTAATATTGCGGCATAATATAGAGCATCTTCTATGGGAATTGCAAAACCCATTCCTTCTACAGTTGCATCTACTAATTTCATATTTGTAATTCCTATTACTTCTCCATTTATATTACATATTGGCCCACCACTATTTCCCGGATTTATAGCAGCATCTGTTTGTAATACTTTCATATAATAATCTGATGTTGTACTATTAGTTAAGGCAACTGCTACTAATCTATCTTTACCTGATAGTATTCCTTTAGTTACAGTACCAGCATAATCTGCCCCCTCTGGCGAACCTACTGCAAATAAAGTATCTCCTACTTTTAGTTTATCACTTTTTCCTATAGTTGCTACTTGTAATACTTTTTCTGATTCTACTTCTAATACTGCTATATCTGAATATGCTTCTGATCCTTTTATGTTAGCATCTATTTCAGTACTATCCGATAGAATTATTTTTACTTCATCACAATCTGATACAACATGATGATTAGTCATTATATATGATTTTGTTTTATCTTGCTTATAGATAAAGCCTGTACCAGTTGATATCATTTGTCCTTTAGAAAAACCTTCTACTACTACAACTGAATCATATACTTTAGATACAGATTCTGCTATGCTATTAGTTTCTGTTAATTTTATACTTGTACTAGTTTTAGGAATATTATTTTCAGTATCAGTGACTGTGATATTTTTAAGTACTATATAGGTACTTAGACTACCACATATTAATGATACCAAAATTGTTACTACTAAAACTACATAAATATTATTTTTTTTCATAATTACCTCTTTCTATAAATCAACTAATTCCATATAATTAGTTGATATACCCATTCTATCTAATATTTTTTCTATTGGTATTGAATTAACTATTCCATCTAATTTTTCTATTTCATATTCTAATTCTTTCATCATCATTCGAAAATCATCTTCTCTTAATAAATATTTTAAGATAATCAGAACAGAGAAAATATCATTTTTTCCATATATATATTCATTGTCCATTATTGGTATATTTAATTTTTGATGATATGGTGTGTTTAATATACCTTTTTCTGTTCTATGTTCATAAACTATATCTTCATGAGCACATAAATTTCTATAATTAGATAATATTGGTAAAAAATTTTCTAAATAATTTGTATTGACATTAAATATATCTGCTATACTTACTTGATCTTCTGGTTTTAAAATTGAATATAGTTCACAAACTATGCCAAATGATAAGACTTTAACTAGAACCCATAATGGAATATATCCATAGTTATTGATATAATGCATAGTTGCCATATGATGAGTACCATTAATTCTAATTTGCCTTTTCATTTTTTCAATTACATCTTTTACTCTTCTTGATTTAGATTTGTCACTTGTAAAATTTTTATGATTTAAATAATCTTTATCCCTATATCCATATTTTTTTGATAATTGATATGATATTACAGATTTTAAATTATTTTCTATTATCATTAAATTTTTAAATAAAATATTTCTTATTTGCCTATCAAATAAAAATATTCCATATAATTCTCTAAATGTTGCTCCTATTATAAAACTTCTATCTGAATAAGAATTCATGAGTAGTACTCTATAACCATTTATAAAAAAATAGTTTTCACGAAGAAGTATCTCTTTTGCATGAGTCTCGTCTTCGATTATTAACCCTTTGCTTTTTAATATTTCGAGCTGTTCATCTAGAGATTTAAACATCTTCTCCACTAGCCCACCACCTTACTTTTATAAGTATATCACAATACTTATAAAAATGGTATATATTTTCAAAAATTCTTTATTTTAACAACTTATGACTAGTTAGTATTCATATTTATATATTTAGAAAAAAATAAGTTCTTCAAATATATGAACTTATTTAAAATATTATATAAATTAATCTCTTCTTTTACCAAATAATTGTAAAAGACGTATAAATATATTAATAAAGTCAAGATATATATCAAAAGCAGCTATAATAGCTAAATTATCGTTATTAGTATTTATTCGACATATTTTTTGAACATCATAAGCAACAAATCCTATAAATATTACTATTGATATTATGCATAAAGCTAAATCTATAGTGTTATTTAATAAAAACATATTTATTATACTAATTATAATGATTGCTAATAAACCTATTATCAGAAATATTCCTAAGCCACTAAGATTTATTTTTGTTTTAGCTCCTATTAATGATAGTATTCCAAACACTATAGCAGTTGCTAAAAAGATCCAAATTATGCTTTCTAATTCATATAATATAAATATTGATGAGAAAGTTAATCCTGTTAAGGCTGTATAACCTAGATATAACATTGTTGCTGTTGATGTTTGCATTTTGTGTATTCTTACTGATAACCATATTGCACATACTAATTCCAATATTACTATAACTATTGTTGCACCACCAGAAAATATTAACTGTAATAAAGATTCATTAATGCTAACTGCATACGCTACTAAAAAAGTTACTAAAAGTCCTAGTCCAAACCATTTAAACACATTTGACAAAAATTCATTATTCATAAATATCACCTTCCTTATTTTAATAACTACTACTTAATCCAAAATAATCTTCCATGGTTATCCAATCACCATTATTATATAATTTAGAAGCCAATTCTTTTCCAACATATCTTAGATGCCATGATTCATATTGATAACCTGTCTCGTTTTCTTTTCCTTTAGGATATCTAATAATAAAACCATATAAAGGAGCATTAGTGTTAACCCACTTACCTTCTTCTGTATTAGCAAAAGAATCATCAACACTATTTAAATCAAAACATAATCCTGTTTGATGTTCGGAATGTCCTGGTCTTGCTGAATAAGTATCAGCTGCTACTTGACCATCCCTTGTTACATAATTATTATATAGATTAGTTTGATTATTATAACCACGATATCCACTTGCTATATATATATTTAGTCCTACACTTGCTGCATCACTTTGCATTGTATTAAAAGCTTCCATTACTTCTTTATTTATACAATTTATACACCAATCTCCCGTTACAGCTTGATATGGATCATTTGGTTGATAATTATCTGGCAATTTATAAGTTTTATTTACTATTAAGTATCCATCTATATAGCTTACACCATCTTTAATTGTTAATGTATACCCTTTATCAGTTATATATTTTCCATCGGATAAATTAGCAAACTCTTGAGTATTATTTGGGGCTTTTTCTAAATTTGAATTAACATTTTGTTCTTGTTTTTCTTCTGTTTGTATTTTTTCTTTATTATCTGCATTATTATTTTTTTTATTATTTAATAACATAAATACACTTATACCTCCTATTATTATAATAATTAACAAAATAATAAATATAACTTTTATCTTACTTTTTTTCTTTTTCTTCCTTCTAACCATACTATTCTCCAATCATATTTAACATACTATTATTAGTTAAATATTCTAGTGTTCTATAATATGCTAATCTTGCAGTTGCATCTAGAATATATCCATTATCTAATAAATATTTAAATTCTTTTATATCAACTTCAATAAAACTTACAAATTCATCTTTATCTAGTGATTGATCATATTTTTTACGACAATCTAATGCTAATACTATGTGTATTTTTTCACCACTATATCCTAATGAAGGATAATAGCTATCAATTTTTATTTGTCTTTTGGCAACATACCCTGTTTCTTCTTTTAGTTCTCTTGCTGAGGCTGTTAATATATCTTCATTTTCTTCAATATATCCTGCTGGTAATTCTATATCTACTTTTGTTTTTGTAGGTAGTGCTACTCGTGGTTGAATTACTAAAAGAATTTTTTTATCAGAAGTTATAGCAAACATAGCTACGGCATCTATGGCTCCTACTCTTCTTATTACACTTTCTCTTCTTATTGTTTCATTATTATTTAATTGATAATAGCCTTCTTTTAATTTTAAAAAAGTAGTATTAGACTCTATTTCTTTATCGGTATAACTTATTACTTTTAAGTTATCAATTAAATCATCTATATATTTTATTTTTTTACTATCCATATATTATATTCTTTCTATTAGGCTATTACCTGTCATTTCTTTTGGAATTTTTATTCCCATAATGTCTAATATACTACAAGCTATATCACCTAATTTTCCATCTTTTACTTTTAGAGTTTTATCACAGACAATAAATGGTACTTTATTAGTTGTGTGTTGTGTATTTATTGTTCCATCATCATTAATCATAACTTCACAATTACCATGATCAGCTGTTACTATTAAAGTATACTCATCTAAATCTATATTGTTTAATATTTTCCCTAGACAATCATCTAATGTCTCAACAGCCTTAACTGCTGCATCATAATTACCTGTATGTCCAACCATATCACCATTAGCAAAATTTAATACTATTAATTCAGGCTTGTTTGTAGTTATTTCTTTTATTAAATTATCTGTTATTTCAAACGCACTCATTTCTGGAGCTAAATCATATGTACTAACTTTTGGTGAATTTATTAATATTCTCTTACACTGAGATAATTTTTTTTCTACTCCACCATCAAAGAAATATGTTACATGAGCATACTTTTCTGTTTCAGCTATTCTTAATTGACTTATATTATTAGTACTAATATATTCTCCTAAAGTATTTATTAATTCTTCTATTTTATAAGCATTAAGACATTTTACTGACTCAGCTACAGGCATCATAGTAACCATTTTTATATTAGATAAATTGCTATTATCAAAAAATGAAAAATCACTATTAGTTAAACTAGTTCCAATTTCTCTTATTCTATCAGGTCTAAAATTAAAACATATTATCCCATCATTTTTTTCAATAAGTCCTTTTTTATTAATTACTGCTGGAATGATAAATTCATCTGTTATTTCATTATCTTGATTATGTTGCCAGCAATCTAATGCACTTTTATATTCTTCGCCTATCCCTAGAGTCATTGCATCATAAGTTTTTTTTAATCTATCATAGTTATTATCTCTATCCATAGCATAATATCTACCACTTACTGTAGCAATGCTGCCAACTTTAGTATTTTCTAATTTATCTTCTAGCATATTTATATAATTTTTTCCAGAATATGGGCTAGTATCTCTTCCATCCATAAAAATATGAATATAAACATTACTTAAATTATTTTTTTTCACCATATCTATTAGTGCTAATAAATGATTGATATGTGAATGTATTCCACCATCGCTTAATAGCCCCATTATGTGTAATTTACTATTGTTATTTTTTGTATGATTAATTACTTCTAAAATATTTTTATTTTGAAAAAATGTTTTATCTTTTATTTTAGAATTTATTAGTCCTAATGGTTGATAAACTATTCTTCCAGCTCCTATATTAGTGTGACCTACTTCACTGTTACCCATTTGTCCTGCTGGTAAACCTACTTCTTCGCCTGATGCATCTAATTTACTATTTGGATAATTATTTAATAAACTATCTATATTTGGTTTTTTAGCATTTAAAAATGCATTTCCATCCTTTTTTTTGCTAATTCCTACACCATCTAAAATACATAATAATACTTTTTTCATACATTATCATCTCCAGTTATTATTTTACTATAAATATTTGATTTATTCAAGAAAAGCTTTAATGGTGGGTGTAAATTTTTTTCGCAGGTAAAATAGTAGTTAATGGTATATATGATTAACTACTATTTTTTCTATTTTGTCCC
>CALVPO010000058.1 GCA_944351345.1 uncultured Bacilli bacterium
GGGTTACCTATGCGGTATTAACTAAAATGTTTTACTTCATTTTTTAATAAAAATTGCTCATTTTTTACCATTTTTTTGCTATTTAAAAAAACGTGTAAGATCTCAAAGCTAGCAATCACTTTATTTATAAAAATTTCACAAAGTAGCAAATCAATCATCATCAAGCAATTTATATTTATCAAATTTTGTCTATTTACCATATTTATAACTTACTTATATACTTATTTAATTCCAATAAAAATTCTTGTTTTGATAACCTACTTAAATATTTATCAAATGCTAAAGGAGAATTTGTAATTTCAGTTTCCATCCAACTTTCTTTCCTATAATTATTCATTTCATCAAGCGAATGAAATTTCACTTCAACTCGAATTAAACCTTTATATTGACCTAAATATTTTTTTATAGAAATTCTATTATCATCCAAATATAAATAACTATCTCTTATTATTTTTGCGTATGCATCTTTTTTCAATTTATTAAATTCATCTTCTGAAATATTTACTTTTTTTATAACAATATTTTCTTTATTTAAAAATTCCTTTTCATATATTTTATCTTTACTTTGGATTCTTAATTTATCATTTATATAATATCTTTCATATCTAATAGGCCTACTAACATTCAAATTATTCAATGATTGAATAATAAATCTTTTAGTCAATCGCATAGTATTTTCTCTCCAAACTTATATTATAATTTTTTCAAAATTTTAGTTAAACAATTTTTAGCAGTTTTTATCAATATCAAAAAACTAATTTTAACTAAATTACATTCACCTTAAATATATAAGGATTTTTAACTTTAATAATAAACCCTAATATTAAATTTATCTCTTAATCCCCTCTGTTTGAATTTGTTCAATTTGTATAGAGTTTAAATATTCTCTTAATGCTTGAACCATCTTTTTATATCCATCTTCACTCATATTATTTGTTACAAAATTATCATACAAAAACTTTTTCTTCTCTTTTGGTAATTTAATATTATCTTTAGCCGTCTTATGATTTTGCCCAAAATCCCATATTTTATATACTTCCTTAAACTGAGAAAAATCTTTATTTTCAGCAACCATTAAAAATTGTTCTGCTGCTTCAATAAATGAACCACCATTTTGCAAAATCCAATTCTCTACTCCTACACCACCTAGCCCTCCTTGACTAGGTTTAGATTTCATAGATTTATATACTCCAGCTTCCTTTAAAACTTTCTTAGCCATTACTATATTAGCAATTACTAAATCATATTTTTCTAGATCTATTTTTTTAATAGTTTCAAGTCTATCACGAATACACATGTCAGTTGAATAAACAACTTGATTTAATTTTTGTGTAAAAGTTATATCCAAATCAATTTTCTCATCTAATCCTTTAATTTTAACCCCTTTAAATCTAATATTCCCATCACTAGTATATACAGGTTCATCTACACTAACAAAACAACTTACTATCACATCCTTTAATTGTTGCATTTTTCTAGGATTACTTATTATTGAATTATCTACTCTCATCATAAAATCAAAATCACCAGCTAAAGGAACATTTGTACCCCTACCAGTAGAACCAGTATCAATCAATTCAACAGATCCCTCAGTTAAATCCCCATCTATTTCTTTTTTCATTTGTAATCCTAAAGAATTTAATGCCATTTGAATTGTAGAATCAATAATTTGTTTTTTATTTTTAGTTATTTTATTACTTGAATTCATTAGTGTAACAATATCTTCTATTTCTGGTGTTAATAACTTATCAGAAAATTTATAACTATTTTCTCTATAATATGATAACCCCATCATTTTTCTTCTTAAATCATTATATTCATTTACTGTAAAAATTAATTTACCAGAAAAATCTACAACTGGAATATAATAACCATTTCTAGCAATTTCAAATTTAATTGCTGATAAATCATCATATTTATTATTATCTTCTATATAATTTACATTTCCATTTTTATCATATGGCTCTTCATCATTTATTGTATTAGTTTTTTTATATAAAATATAATCTACATCTGTATAAGCAAAACCAGTTCTTGCTCCCCAATGAGTTCTATATCCAACATTGGAAACCTTCGTACCAAATATCTCTATTTTACTAGGATCATAGTCAGCATTTGTTAAATAACCATCCTCATCTCTTGTTATATTTAAACTAGGATTATCCTTTTTAACAACTACATATACATTACCAAAACCAAACCCAGTAGGTGTTCCCTTTATAGTTTCATATATATTTTCCTTAACCTCTTCTATAAAAGTAAAATCTACATCAAGTGGTGTTTTATCCGAGTTACTATTCTGAGTAAACACAGTCAAAAATTCTTTACTAACATTACCTGTATTAAGAGAACTAGCAAAAGCTTGATAATCTCCTACACATCTCACAAAATCTCCTTTTCTAAAATTAAATACTTTTCCATTCTCTAATTCATTAGCATACTCTATTCCCCTCTTAGAAGCATTACGCACTGAATCAATCGCAAGTTTTTTTAATTCTGAAAAAGAATTTATACCAGCATAATAACAAAATGATCTAACAATTCTATCTTTCAAATCATATCTACTAGTAGTCTTAAACAACTTATTTAAAATATCAAGTTTCTCTCTTAAATTATAGCCAGAAAAATCAATTTTTTTCTTACTACCTTCCTTTGTATTATCATATAAAGTAATTAAATGACTAACAAAAATCTCTAAAGTCTCTTTATCTTGCTTTTCCAAACTTTCTATATTTAGTCCATTATTTATAATATTATTATATATAGAATTACCCTCTTCTAAATTACTTAAAAAATTCATAAAACTTCTTTCATTAGATCTATATGCAATTCTTAATAAATCATTATAAATAATATTAAATCTAACTTCATTTTGAGATTGATGATATCCCACTTTAGGTAATAACATATCTTTTAGTTCAGGAGATATTCTACTGTAATTACTAAATTCAAATTTTTTTAAATTAGGATAAAGGATATTAAAACATGAATAAACTTTAGCAAATAAAGGTACATTATTTTTTATAAATATTTCTTCAATTTTATCTAAAGATTTCAATGGTTCAGATTGCTTCAATAATAAATCAGATAAACTATTTTTTAATGACTGTATTTCTAATGAATTACTGTGATTTAATCTAAATAATACCTCTGAGACAGCATTAATATTTTTCATATTCAAGTTAGAACTATTTTTTATAATATAATCTTTAAAACTATTCTTTAAATCAATATCCTTAATTTTTAGATATTCCACTATAACTTTTAATCTATTAGAATTAGCAATTTTAGAATTATGTTGATTACTAAATAAAGGTATTACAAAAGATAATTCTTCCGAAAAACCACATGCTATATTTGTATTATTAAAAATATTAAACAATTCAGAATTATCATCAAAATCTTTTAACGTAAATTCTCTATTATAAAATTTATTTTTAATTTCTTGTGGAACATCTTGATCTAAGAATAATGTTGGATTATTATTTTTAAAATGACTAGGAATACTTTCATCATATTTCATATTCCCATCAATAATATTTTGCAAGATTACTTTATCTAATTCATCTAGAAAACCATCTTGTGAAAATTCAGGATCATATAAAAAGTTTTCAAGATTATTAGCCTCTTCTACTTGTTCAATATATTTACCATACAAAAGCATAATATCTAAAGCATCTTGATCACCAAAAGTTTGTTTAAGAGCCTTAACAAAATTTATTTTATGATCACTAGTATCATAATCTAAAGATCTTAAACTAGAATATTTTTTAGAATTAACATCAACAGGCATATATTTAAATAAAACTTCTAAATCAACATTTTTTAAAAACTCTCTATAAGAAGGATTTGATAAAATAAATGTTAGAGATATAGTTCTATTATAAAATGCTTCTTGCAATTCTTGTGGTGCATTTTTATCTAAAAACATTGATGGACATTTTTCTACCAAATCTCTAGGAATATGAGTAGGATAAGTCAATCTTTTTTCAACAATTAATCTTCTAAACGCTTCATGTATCCTATTTTTAATCTGATTCATATCATCATCAATTGAAAAGCTTATATTATATTTATAACTATCAGTCATTTTTTTATCAAAAACAATATCTAAAACATCACTATATTCTGTTATAAAATTAATAACCCCCTTAAAATCAGTTTTACTTTCAAGAAACTTATAAAGATTGTTGAAGCCATCATGTAATACATTTTCATCATTAGAACCATATAATACATCGTAATCATTAGGGCCATACCAGTTAGAAAAATCCTCATCATCGTCATTAGAACTTAATCTATTATTAGATTCAACCTCAATTGATCTCTTTTTAAAACAAGAACTTAAATCTTTTCCATTTAAATATTCAGCATATTCTGGATGCTCTAATAGCAATCGAGGAGTAATTGATTTTGTATAAAACAATTTTTGTAATTCTTCAGGTGCCTGTTCTGATATAAACAAATCTGCATTTATAACTCTAAATTCTCCTGTAATTTCTCTATAATCAGGCGCCTTAGATATAAGCCTCCCATCAGTTGGACCAGATACTATCATTTTCCTCATTGCCTCATAGAATTCATCTTTTGTATAAGTCTTATTTGGATATGATTCATTTGCATAGTGTAAATACATATCATACATTAATTTAAGCATTTTACAATTATTATTTGAAAAGAAATGACCACATTCATTATCAAAATCAACAACATTTTTTAAACCATATTTTCCAATAAACCTTAAAACGTTAGAGTATAATAATGATGAAAATGGAATAGACATAGTAAATAAATAATTTTCAGGAAGTTCTTTTAATTCTTTAGTCAATCCTTCTGATAAAGAACCATAATTAACTTCTGTTAAATAATCTATCACTGATGAATACTTAAAAATTTCTTTAAAATCTTCATCTGTTAGCTCTATAGAAGATCTATAATCATCATATTTTCTACTAATAGTATTATTTAATATATCATCTGTAAATTGTTTAATAAATTCGTGTCTTTCTTCTTCTGAATTAAGAATAGAAATACGACTAATAAATGAATAAATATTATTATGTTTAATTATTAAAGATGCTAGACTTTTATAATTAGACATAAATTCTTTTACCATAGCATCTGTAATATGATTTTTATTTGCATCACCATTTAATAAACAATAACTTAAGTCTTTATTTTTAAATAAAGACCAATTAGAAATTATTTCTCTTAAACCAACCTCACCCACATTAAATCTGTATTTTAAATCATGTATAAAACTATCTCGAAAATCATATGTTTCATGACTTTCTATTTGAGATAATTCAAATAATCTATCTGAATATATTTCTTTCATTTTTAAAGAATAATCACTAGGTCTTATTTGATCTTTTACCAACTCATACAAAGCCAAATTAATATCATCAGTTCTTGAATCAATAGACATTAAAACATTTCTAAAATTTAGATTATTATTATATATTCGTGTATTTATTAATTCCCAATCTAATTTTTTACACTTATCGATACCAAATTTTTCTACAATTTTCCTATCAGATTCAATAATACATGAAATTGGTATTTTATCATCTAATTCATATTTAACAAATTCATTAAAAGAAAGAGTACAATCATAAACTTTATTTTGTATAGTTTTAGAAACTGGCAATTTTTTCCCAAATATTTGACCTCTTCGATATTTATATTTCATCTACTATCACCTACACTACCATTCTATCATATTTTACTGAAATTTGATATTATTTCAAATGTAATTACTTTATAATTTCACTAAAATTTTAATAAGTAAAATTATGTAGATTTATTGACTTTTATTTTCATTGTAAAAAAACTTAATTATATCTAATTTTCATTAATATTTTTTAGAAGGTAAATATTAAATTTCCTTTTCATAATATTCCTTACACATAAATAGTATACTTTGCCCAACAGCATAATCACCATCAAAATTAAAACATATATCTATACCAAGTTTTTCTGAAGCATAATCATCTTCAGATATAGTTAATTTAAAATCATCACTAATTTTTTTAAATCATCAATCTTAAAATCATTTAAATTTATCTCAATCAATTTACCATCAACCATAAATTTAATTGATCCAAATAAATGAATACCATAAAATTTCTCATTATTATCATAATATATTTGCATTTTATTAAAATATACTGCAGTTTTTATACCATTATCCTCTTTAAAAGTTTTATCAGCTTTTCCAAACATTTTAGTTATAGTTTTTTCACTAGTTTCACCAAACTTTAAATTTGCAACACTTTTATATGGAATATATTCAAAAAAACTTATCCCTTTATCTTCTATTTTCATTTTATTCTCCTCTTTCCAATTTTTTACCTATAAATAACATATGTGTACTAAATCCCTGTACTTCTTTTCTCTCACATGAATTATAATGATAATTTTTCCAAATTTCAAATTCTTCATCTGATAAATTATCTATAATATCTCTAAAATGAGGTGCTACACCAGATGTAGATATATTAGTTATTTTTTCTATACTATTATTCTTCATAATTGTTTCAATTTCATCTATATAAAATGCTCTCATAATTTCGCTTGATTCTAAAACCATTGTAAATTACATTTAAAATAACTATATTTACTATTTATTCAAAACTTGACTCAACAATTCATCTATTATATCTATACTACAAGCATGTCTCATACTTTTTAATTCATTAATATCAACCCACTTTGCAGTCTTCGCATATATCTTCTCATCTTCATCAAATCCTTCATTAGAAATTTCCCCATCAACTATTTTAATTAAATAATAAATCAAATAACTTTGATAATCTTTATTCCTTTTAGCGTGATGAAAAAAAGATGTATATACATTTAACAACTCAATAGGCTCTACACAATAACCTGTTTCTTCCTTTACTTCACGAATTAATGTATTTATATGTGTCTCCCCCATCTTAACAGTACCACCAGGAAAATCAAATCCATCATATTGTGGAGAAATTAATATCTTCCCATCATCTATTGCAATACCATAAACATGTACAGATAATTCCAATTTATTTATATCCGTCACATATTTATTTTGATAAACATCATAAGTATCAATTTTTTTACTCTCCATAATATATAATACCTCCTATAAAATTACTATTTTTTCAAACATTTCTTAATATAAGTTCTAGAACCATATTTAATAATTTCAATAGTATATTCTCCTAGATTGAGTGCTTCAACTCATATACTATTAAAAAAAGCAAATTTTTAAACATACGTTTTTCATATTTCTAATACAAACAATATACCTTCTTCTTCAAATAACTTAATCATACCAACAATAAAAATCCTTCTATTATTCTTACCAATATACTTTGTCCTACCATTTTTTACATTACAATTATCTCTTTCTTGTACGAACTCGTTGTTTAGAATGAGCATCAACATTAGTATTTTTGCTATTATCAGACCTATCATTTAATGGGGTAACTAGTTCAACTCTCTTAGTTGAATCATTAACATACAAGATTTTATTCTCACGCACTGATACATATGTATTACCAAGTCCACGCTTAATAGTAACCTTACGTTTTCTCCTTCTTCCTCTTAAGTTATCTCTTTCTTTTTCTGAACCGATCAATTTAACAGCAGAAATTCGTTCAACAGGAATATCATACGAACGATCTTCTCCTATTAATTCAACTTTTTTAGTTAGATCATTAACACACAGAATTCTATTCGGACGTATTGCCATAAATGTATTTTCTCCACCAATTACAGGTTTAACATCAGTTTTAAATTTTCTTCTTTTTCTTCTTCTTCTATTCCTGCTTCTTATAAAATTTTTACCGTAAGAACCGTAAGAATGACTCTGACTTCCTCGACGCAAACGGTTTTCAACATTTTCAGGAGAATTATTTCTCATTTCTACACAACTCCTCTCATATATAATTGAGCAGCCATCATTTTTCGAACTTCTAAACGTCTCTCCATACATAACAAATCATTTATTATCTTCTGATTCATACTTAATCCCTCATTTCTACAAATATTATATCATAAAAAAAAGCAAACTCTCCCACTAATTAATTTGCTTTATAAATTATATTAATAATTAACATCTATCTATTTTCTTAAAAATAAATAAGCAAATAACAAACAGCATTATAATAATACCAATTCTTCCCACAAATACCTGCCAAGTAACTGTTGTAATACCTTCTATTAAAGGAAACAAGAAAAATAAT
>CALVPO010000059.1 GCA_944351345.1 uncultured Bacilli bacterium
AGAAGATATTTAACTATCCCACATGTGGGAGGAATGGTTTTTGCTGGTGAAGATGAAAAATTTAATAATCTTTTAAAGTTAGTAAAAGAAGAATTTAGATATAGAAAGAAATTATTTATAGATTATGGTGGTGAATATGCTAATTATGTTAGAGGTGGTAATAATAATTTACCTTTAATGGTAATAATTATGAATAATTATGATTCTATATATGAGGCTAATCAGAACTTATATGATGAGCTTCCTGATCTAGTAAGAGATTCTTCTAGATATGGAATAATATTTATTTTAACCGCAAATGCTGTTAATTCAGTATCAACAAAGATATCACAGAATTTTTCTAATATTTATGCTTTTAAATTGAAGGATGCTACTGATTATGTTTCTATATTTAATACTAGAACGAAAGTTACACCTAGAGATATATTTGGAAGGGGTTTACTTAAAAATGATGGTGTTCATGAATTTCAGACTGCTAATATAGTGGAAAATGCTGATGATTTAAATGATTATTTATCTAAATTTATTGTTAGTTTAAAACAAAGTAGTAAAGTTAGGGCTAAGAGAATACCTACATTACCTGATATAGTTAGATTAAATGATGTAAGTAGTTATATTAATGGATTGAAATCTATTCCAGTAGGAATTAGTAAAAATGATTTAGAAGTTGTTACAATTGATTATTTGGCTAATACAGGTAATATTATATCTTCAAATAAAATTCAAAATACTGAGAAATTTGTAAGGAGTTTATTATTTATATTACGTAATATAAATAATTGTAATTTAATTATTATAGATTCTTTGAAGGAATTGATGTTAGATACTCAAGTGTATTCTAATTATTATAATGATAATTTTGATAGTGTTTTAGAGAAATTGGTTGAATTTTTAGATAAATTATTAGAGGCTAAATCAACTAATGAAGGAGTAATAGTAATATATGGTATTTATAAGTTGGTGTCTAAATTAGAAAATACTTCTAAATTAGAAGAGTTGATAAAGAAAATTAAGAAATATGAGAATTTTAGTATTATATTAATAGATGATGCTAATAAGATTAAAGGATATCAATTTGAGTCATGGTTTAGTAGTAATTTTTCAACTTCTGATGGTATATGGATTGGTAAGGGAATTTCTAATCAGAGTTTGTTGCGATTGTCTACTATTACAAGAGAAATGACCCGTGAGTGTAGGAATGATATGGGATATGTTGTTAGTGAAGGTAGTGGTACTTTAGTTAGATTTATTGATTTTGTTACTAAGGATGATGGTGATACTAATGGAAAATAAAGTTTTAGTAAAAATTATAGTTCCTTTACTTGATGATAGTTTTGATTGTTTTATACCTGTTAATGAAGTTATATGGAAGATAAAAAAATTAATTATAAAATCTATTTCTGATTTAACTAATACTAATTTAGATTTAAGTTCTGATTATATTTTTATTAATAAAGATAATGGTAGAATTTATAATACTAATGAAATAGTTATTAATACAGATATTAGAAATGGGAGTGAAATTGTTGTTTTAACTTTAAATAGTGCAATGTGAGGAGATGTTTCTTATGGAGTTGAAGATGATAAAAGCTTATAAAGGTTGATTTAATAGAATGAAGAGTAATGGTACTTTTTCAAAAAAACAGTTGATAGAGCAAAAACTAATATTAATAAAATAACTGATGATTTAGCTCTTGATAATTTATTTGAGGAGGGAATATCTTCTAATGCTAATGATGCTATTAATAATAAGGATATTTCTATTGATAAAATTAATATTGATGATGGTTCTTGGAGTGGAAAAATTACTTTTGATAAACAGAATAATGGTGCTTATATAATATATAAGGAAGTAGATGGTAAAAAGATTGCAATGGGTTGGACTGATAAAACTGGTAAAAAAGCTTATAAAAATACTAAGGTTGATGTATTGGTTGATGTATTGACTAATGATTATAGTGATGATAATAGAGATTCTTTTTCTGAAATAAATATTAATAATATAGGTGTTGAGAACTTATCAAATCAGAAAAAATATTATCAAAATCAGATAAATAGTTGCAATAAAGTTTTAGAAGATCATGAGCTGGAGTTAGCAAAATTTAATAGTTGGTTAGGTGTTGGTGCTAATCCTAATATGGGTAAAATTAAAGAAATTAAAAATGATATTGCTACTTTGAAGAGTACTATTCATGCTTTAGAAAATCAAAAGAATTCTATTGAATATGTTAATTTGTTAAATACAGAGGAAATTAAGAATTATCAAAGTAAAAGTTCTGGTGGTTCTGATAATGTTAAAATGTCTTTTGTTGGTACTACTACTTATTTAGTTAAATATGATGAAAAATCAAGTATTAATAAAGCTGAGTTTATGAAGATAGCTTTAGAAAAGTATGGAAGTTATGATTTTAATATTGTTGGTATTACTGATGATGAGAGAGATAAACTTGAGAGTTTAGTTAGAGCATCAGAGACTAATCCTGATTTGTTAAAGCTTTATAGCTATTACTATGATAATATGGGTGAAGAGGTTGCTTCTAAATATTTAGATGATATGTATGATTCGTTTAATCAAATAGTAGAACAACAGAAATCTAAGGAGTTTTTGAGTACTTTAAAAGATGATAAAAATTTAGGTAATGTTGTTATGAATCATTTAGGAATAAATGGTAAAGGGTTAGATGATGGTCTTAAGTCTTTTGAGGATGGATTATTTTCTTGGTTTAATAATAATGATGTATATAGTAGTAGTGAATATGAAAAGATGTATATATTACAAGAGTTATCTAAGAGAAAAAATGGTTATTCTATTAATTACGAGTTAAGTCAGGGGCTTTGAAATATGTTACCTAGTATTTTTATTAGTTGTGTTCCTATTGTTGGACAAGGGACGATTGCACTAGGTACTTCTGCTTTTGGAAAAGGTGTTGGAACATTTACATTAGGTGCTTCTACTGGTTGTAGTAGTTATCATGAGGCTTTAGTTTCTGGACATAGTAATGGTAAGGCTATAATGTATGGTTTGTTGTCTGGTTCTAGTGAAGCATTACTTCAAAGATTTTTAGGAGGAATTTCTGGTCTTAGTGATGTTAATGTTATAGGTTTTAAGACTTATCTTCAATCTATGGTTAAAGAAGGTTTAGAAGAGGCTACGCAACAAGCTTTTGATAGTACTATTTTAAGAACTAGTATATTGGATGATGATGTTGATTTTGATCAATTAGTTAAAAATGTTGGTAAAAGTGCAGCTTATGGAGCTCTAACTGCTGGTATTTTAAATGTTGGAGTTGTTCCTGTTAATAGAATTAATAGTGGTAATATTGAGCTTAATACTAATACTGATACTAATATTGATATTAATTCTTCAGATAGTAATATTAATAGTTCTGTAGGTAATAGTGATAGGGGTGTTTTATTGACTCAAGCAAGTGATGCATTAGTAAAACGAGGCGAATGGTTGAGCGAAAGAAGTAAGAAATCTAGTGAGGCATCTAAGAGAGGTGTTGATGTTGCAACAATTAGTGGAGATAGGGCGGTAGTGTTAAATTCAGCAAGAGATGTATTAGAAAAGAAGCAAGAGTTTATTAATAAAAGATATAAAAAAACTAATGAAATAGCTAATAATAATTAATTAAATGTAAGTTAATGTATTTTTTATAATTGTATATCAATTATTAGGTGTAAAAAAAATATTTGGTTAAGTTATTTTACTATTTAAGGTTCTTTGTCAAGTAGTGTTGGTGACCCCAAAAACTAATGATAAATGAACTGTACGAAGAGGACTAAAAATAGTTCTCTTTTTAGTTTTGTTTAATAGGATTATAAATACCTTTAATCAACATGACTCTTGCTTTAAGATGAGTAAATTTTTTATATCCACATGCTGTATGTTTAATTTGTTTAATAACGTTATTTGTTCCTTCAACTATTCCATTAGAGTATTCATAATCAAATGAATTAATAATATATTTTTCCATATTATTAAATGTTTTTAGAGCTTTTTTCATTTTCTTAGAAATATTTTTATTATTTAAATTGTTATGAATTATATTAAGGTAGTTTTCTTTATTTCTATCGTTAATTGCTTTATCTATACCTTGATATATTTGATAATCATTATAAAGTTTCTTATTAGTGTTAATTAAATAAGTAACAATATCTTTTTGAGTCATTTCTTTTTTAAAATGTTTATTATATTTTTTCTTTTTATCATCTAAATCACTCTCCTTTTTTAAAATTAATTTCCAATATTTTTTTAGCTTTTTATAATTAGGATTAGATTTATTACATAACCTAGTTCTAGTACTATCTAAAGCATTTCTAACTTGAATAATAATGTGAAATCTATCTGGAATTAAAATAGCATTTTTAAATAAAGAACTCATTAATTTATAATATGGTTTATATAAATCCATGGTAATAAATTTAACTTTATCTCTTTTTTGTTTAGAATATCTTTTAAAATATTTTTCAATATCTTTAGAAAGTCTACTATTATTGATATCAAATATATTTTTATTATCTTGATTAACTATAATAAAAGCCATTTTAGATATAGTATATTTAGTTGCATTAAATTCATCTATTCCAAATTTTTCAGGTAAAGTACCATTGTTTTTTACTAATTTATCTTCTGAGATTTTATTTAATATTCTGTTAACATGATTAGAAGATACATTGTTTCTTTTAGCAATATCTTTTTCAGAACTTTTTTGCATAAGTTCTAATTTAATATTTAGATTAGTATCATTAGAAATTTGTTTGTGAAAATCAACTACACTAGTAGTAGCAGTAAAAGTACTTTTACAATGTTTACAGAAAAACCTTTGTTTATCAAGGATTAATAAAAAATTGAATCCACATACTTTAGTTATTTTAATTTTGCAATTTCTTTTCCAATTCCATTTGATAATATCATTATATCCTTTATTAATGCAATTACATTTAGGACAAGATTTAGGAGTATAAGTAAGATATCCATGAAATATTTTAGTTTCTACATCTCTAATTTTTTTATTTCTAAGCAATTTTCTTTAAAATAAATATTTTCATCTTTAATATTTAAAATTTTTCTGGTATAATCAGTATGAGTCATTTAATCAGATCCTTTCAGTGTTTTTTTTTGTATATAGTTACATTGTATCATAGGTTTCTGATATGACTCTTTTTTTTATAAAAATAGTGTCAGTGAATTTACTCACCAACACTATTTATTATAGAATCTAATTTAGAAGAACTTTATAGGTTCTTTTTTCTTTTAAATATAAATTATTGAAATTTAAAATTATTATGTTATAATTATAATAGGAGGAGAATAATATGGGTAAAAATAAGAAAAAAGAAGACTTGAATGTAGGAGTAATGATTTTTTGTATTATAGGGGTAGTCTTAACAGTATTAGGTGTACTTCTTATTAAAAATACTAATTTAAAAATGAATATAATAGGTACAGAAGGTACAGTAACTGGTGTACAGACTAGTACGAATGCTAATGGTGAAATAGAAAATGTTATTGTTAATTTAACATATAATGTTAATGGAAGTGATTATACGGCTTCCCTTAATGTTGATAAAACAGATTTAAAAATAGGTGATAAACTTGATTTATATCATGATATATTAGATCCATCTAGTGTTAATACAAAAAGAAATGGTTATGAAGGATATATTTCATTAATTTTAGGAATTATATTAGTTTTAAAGACTGGACCTAGATTTTATAGAATATTAAGAGATAACTATTTATAGTCTTTTGTGTTAACAATATTTAATTAAAACTTATAAAAGAATCAGAAAGTATTTTTCTAATTGTTTTTTTGACATTATTTAGAAAAATCTTTTTTTTCTCTTCCTTATGTGCTATAATTTTAATTAGTATGGGAGTGTTTTAATTGAACTATAATATAAAAATAAATGAATTTGAGGGACCATTAGATTTACTTCTTCATTTAATAAAAGAATCAAATATTGATATATATGATATTTCTATTGAAGAAATAACTAATCAATATTTAGAATATATAAATAAAATGGAAGAATTAAATATAGAAATAGCCTCTTCTTATTTAACAATGGCAGCAGAATTAATGTTATTAAAATCTAAATCATTGTTACCTATTAAAAAAGAAGAAGATGAAGAAATAGATGAATCAGAAGATACCAAAGAAAAACTTATTACTAGATTAGTTGAATATCAAAAATATAAAGAAATAACTAAAGATTTAAAAACGCTAGAACATCAAAGAAAAGAATTTTATATAAAATCTCCATCTAATTTAAGTAATATAGTTGACGAAAAAATAAAAAATGATACAGATATAGGAATAGATGATTTGTTAGAAGCATTTTCTGCTTTTTTAGAAAGAAAAGATAAAGAAAAACCTCTTAATACTAAAATTACAAATAAAGAATACAGCGTTAAATTAAGAAAAAATGATATCAAAAATTATTTACAACAAAGAAAAAAAGCTGAATTCAAAGAACTATTTAATATCTATAATAAAAGTTATATAATAGTAACTTTTATATCTATCTTAGAATTAGCAAAAGAAAACCAAGTTAATTTAACTCAAAAAGATAATTTTGCTAATATTTATATAGAATTAAAAGAAAATATTACATAATAATAATTGATGAAGGTGTAGAGATGGAAGGAATATTAGAAGGCTTATTATATGTAACAGGAGATGAAGGTCTATCTTTAAAAGAAGTAATGAATATTTTAAATTTAGATGAAGAACAAGCTAAACAATTAGTATATAAATTAAAATTAAGTTACGAACAAGAAAACAGAGGTTTAAGACTAAGTTATTTAGGTAATACATTTAAACTAACAACAAAACAAGAACATAAACAATATTACGAAAAACTACTAGAAAATCCTACTAGCCATACATTATCACAAGCAGCCTTAGAAGTATTAGCAATTATAGCCTATAATGAACCTATTACTAGAGCAGAAGTAGATGAAATGCGAGGAGTAGATTCAATATATATAATAAGAAAATTAATTGCTAAAGGCTTGTTAAAAGAAGCAGGCAAAAGTGATAAACCAGGCCATCCTATATTGTATAAAACAACAGATGATTTTCTAGATTACTTCGGTCTAGCAACAAAAGATGATTTACCTAAAATAGAAAATATTAGTAATATTGATGAAGAAGAAAGTGACTTATTTCAATCTAGTTATAAAGAAGAATAAATTGGAGTGTGATTATTTTGAATATAATAGATATAATCAATAAAAAAAGATTAGGATTAATTTTAAGTGATAAAGAAATAAAATATATAATAGAAGAATTCATGAAAGGTAACATATACGACTATCAAATGAGTAGTTTGTTAATGGCTATAACAATAAAAGGAATGACAGATAATGAAATATTCTCCTTAACAAAATACATGGTTGATTCAGGCGAAAAGTTGGATTTATCAAAATTAGGAAATGTTGTAGACAAGCATTCAACTGGAGGTGTTGGAGATAAAACAACTATAATTATTGGTCCTATAGTAGCATCTTGTGGGGTAAAAGTAGCTAAAATGAGTGGAAGAGGCCTAGGACACACTGGTGGTACTATCGATAAACTAGAATCAATTTCTGGTTTCAATTCAAATTTAAGTGAAAAAGATTTTATTGACCAAGTAAAAACAGTAGGCTTTGCTGATGTTTGTCAAAATAACGAATTAGCTCCTGCAGATAAAAAAATATATGCTCTAAGAGACGTAACAGGTACTGTAGAATCTATTGCTCTAATAGCATCCTCTATCATGAGTAAAAAAATTGCTAGTGGAGCAAAAAAATTAGTAATTGATGTCAAGATAGGAAATGGTGCTTTAATAAAAAATCTCGAAGATGGTGAAAAACTAGCTGATTTAATGATAAAAATAGGCAAAAAGAATGGTATTAAAGTTGTTTGTCTACTTACTAATATGGATGTACCGTTAGGAAATAATATTGGTAATGCCTTAGAAATAAAAGAAGCTATCGAAATATTAAAAGATAAAAAACAAGGTAATTTAACTAACTTATGTATAGAACTAGCTAGTTATATGGTTGGCTTAGGAAAAAATATTACTTATGAAAAAGCCAAAAACATGGTAATAGAAAACATAGAAAACGGTTCTGCTTATCAAAAATTTCTAGAATTTATTAATGCTCAAGGTGGGGACATAACAACATTACCAACATCATCAAATAAATATGAAATAAAAAGTCCTAAAGAAGGC
>CALVPO010000060.1 GCA_944351345.1 uncultured Bacilli bacterium
ATAATAATTTTTCTAAGAGAGATGCTTTACAATATTTTCTAAACTTATTGTATCAAAATGATTATTCGTTTGAATGGATGATATATCATATTGCTGATAATATAGGGATTGATAAAAATAATTTATTAAATAGTAAGGAAATACAATTAAAAGTAATAGATGTAATTAAAAGTGAAGAAAGAAATAATTTCAATAGTAAATAATTAATGTTTATATGTATGATGATTAAATTGATTATATTTACAATTAATTAATAGTGTAATTCTAAATTAATAATTCTAGAAAATATCGATAATATATAAAATATTTATTCATGTTTTTTTATTTAAATGTTCTTTTTTGTTAGTTTTGAAACATAATCAATATAATAATTAAGATATTATTATATATTAATTATGCATAAAAATATTGGTTAATAAATTATGTTGTTTTATTTTATAAATGATGTTAGAATATTTTATAATTGATTTGGAAGTGATATTTATGTTTAATTTGGTATCTAAATATAAGCCTAGTGGTGATCAGCCTGAGGCTATAAGTAAGTTAGTAGATGGAATTAAGGAAGGTAAGAAACATCAAGTATTATTAGGTGCTACTGGTACTGGTAAGACTTTTACGATTGCTAATGTAATTAAGGAAGTTAATAAGCCTACGCTTGTGCTTGCTCATAATAAGACTTTAGCGGGACAATTATATTCCGAGTTTAAAGAACTTTTTCCTGATAATAGGGTGGAATACTTTGTATCTTACTATGATTATTATCAACCCGAGGCGTATGTTCCTTCTACTGATACTTATATAGAGAAAGATTCTTCTATTAATGATGAGATAGATGAGCTTAGACATAGTGCTACTTCAGCATTGCTTTCGCGTGATGATGTTATTGTTGTAGCATCTGTTTCTTGTATATATGGTATTGGTGAGGTTGAGGATTATAAGAGTAAGATGCTTACATTAAATGTTGGTGATGAAATATCACGTGATGATGTATTAAAAAGACTTGTAGATATGTTGTATGAAAGAAACGAAATGGATCTTAAGCGTGGTACTTTTAGAAGTAAAGGAGATACTATAGAAATTATTCCTAGTTATGAGAGAAAAAATGGTATTTTAATAGAATTTTTTGGAGATGAAGTTGATAGAATTAGTGAATTTGATACGGTTACGGGTCATGTTTTAAAAAACAAGAAGTCAGTTTCTATTTTTCCGGCGTCTCACTTTGTTACTAATGATGATAAGCTTAAAATTAGTATTGAAAGAATTAAGGAAGAGTTAGAGGAGAGATGTGAATATTTTCATGAGAATGGTAAGTTGATAGAGGAGCAGAGAATTAGGGAAAGATGTAATTATGATATGGAGATGCTTGAAGAGACTGGCTTTTGTCGTGGAATTGAGAATTATTCTAGGCATATTGCTTTAAGAGGAGAAGGAGAGACTCCTACTTGTTTGATAGATTTCTTTCCTAAAGATTTTTTATTGGTTGTTGATGAGTCACATGTTACACTTCCTCAGGTTAGGGGAATGTATAATGGAGATAGAGCACGTAAGATGAATCTTGTAGAGTATGGGTTTAGGCTTCCTAGTGCTTTAGATAATAGGCCTCTTAAATTTGATGAGTTTGAGAAGAAAATTAATCAGGCTATATATGTGTCTGCAACTCCTGGTGATTATGAATTAGAACTTGTTAATAATAAGTATGTAGAACAAATTATTAGACCTACTGGACTTTTGGATCCTACTATTGAAGTTAAGGCAAGTAAGAATCAGGTTGATGATTTAATTAATGAAATTAATGCTAGAATTCTTAAGAATGAGAGAGTTTTGGTTACTACTCTTACTATTAGGATGGCTGAGGAGCTTACTAATTATTTTAAGAATATTGATATTAAGGTAGCTTATTTGCATAGTGAGGTTAAGACTTTGCAGAGAATGCAGATTATTCATGACCTTAGGGTTGGTAAATATGATGTTGTTGTTGGTATTAATTTGCTTAGGGAAGGTATTGATATTCCTGAGGTTAGTTTGATTGCTATTATGGATGCTGATAAGCAAGGGTTCTTGAGGAGTACTAGGAGTTTAATTCAGACTATTGGTAGGTGTGCTAGAAATAGTCATGGTCATGTTATTATGTATGCTGATGTTATTTCTGATAGTATGAGAGAGGCTATTGATGAGACTAAGAGAAGGAGAAGTATTCAGGAAGAATATAATAAGAAGCATGGTATTGTTCCTAAGACTATTATTAAGGATATTAGAGAGGTTATTAGTAATGAAGAAGAGGTAGTTGATACTAATGTTAAGAAGATGTCTTTGAAGGAAAGAGAGAAGACTATTGATGAACTTACTTATGAGATGAAGTTAGCGGCTAAGAATCTTGATTTTGAGAGGGCTATGGAGCTTAGAGATGCTATATTTGAGATTAGAAGTGAATAATATGTAGGTGGTGTATCATTGGTGGATAAAGATTTGAAAAGTATGGATTGTATTTTAGAAAAACATAGTTTAATTGATGAAGATAGACTTATTAATGAATTTTTAATTAGTACTGGTTTATTGGTTGCTGGTAGTATTACTGATATTTCGCTTATTTATGGATTAGGTGGTGTTTTTTATGGAAAATTAGGTTTTGATCTTTTTAAAACGCTATAACTATTATAAAGTTATTTAAAGAAGATAGTAATGATTTTAATAATTATTTGGAATATTATGAGTTAAAAAAAGTATATGTTGAAGTTTTAAATGAAATAGTTAAGTTTATGAAGAAGAATAAATGTGGGTGTCCTATGGAATTTTTTGCAATGTATAGTTATTTAGTTAGAAATGGTTATTTATCTTTAGATAAAAAATTTTGTTATGATATTGATGTTAAAAATGATGTTTTTTCTTTAAGGGGGATAAATGTAATTGAAGGTAGAGGAGTTTGTAGACATATTACATCGATGTTAACTGATATTTTGGTTGGTGCTAATTATGATGCAGAAAATGTTGATATGAATATTAATGATTTTATCCAAATAAATTTTTTCTTTGATGATTTTCTTTATAATAAGAAAAATTATGATTTAGAAGCTAATTTTAATGTTGGTTTTAATAAAGTTAATTTTTTTTCTGATTGGATTAATAATTGCTATTTTTATAATCATATGGCTACTTTTGTTAAAGATAATACTACATCATATATAATGGATCCTACTAATGATACTTTGTTTTTTGTTGATGTTAATCATAATGTGTTTCCTGTAAATAATTTTAGTGATAAAGTTAGAGTATCAATTAAAAAGAAAAAAAGAAATGTTACTGATATGGAACTGTTACAGAAAGATGTTTATAAATATAGGAATATTTGGAATAGGTGTTTAGATAGCAATGATAGTTTTGGTAAGTTCTATAGGAAACATAGGGATATGTATGAGGAAGTTCTTAATAGAAAAGAAATATTTATCAAAAAGAGAGAAAAAGTTAGGAATTATTTTTATCAAAAATGATTATTATATCTTTTAATTTAAAAATAGTTATGGTAAAATGTTGATAAATGGAAGGTAGGATAGATATGTTAGAGTTTATTTTGAATTTTATTTCTAGTGAAAAATTTTATTTGCCAGTTATTTTTATTTTTATTGGTATAGTTAGTTATAAGATTATTTCTAAGACTGTTAAGAAAGTTGGTAAGTTTAATAATTATATTGGTAAGGGTCATTCTAAGGGGTATGATAAGAGAAGAGATACTGTTATAGGGCTTATTAATAATATAATAAAATATATTGTTGCTATTATAGTTGTAATTTTAATTCTTAATTTATATGGTGTTAATACTAGGAGTATTGTTGCTTCTATTGGTGTTGCTGGTGCTATTATTGGTTTGGCTTTTCAGGATATAATTAAAGATTTTTTAGCTGGAGTTTTTATTATTTTTGATAATGAATATGTTGTTGGTGATTGGATTAAGATTGATAATTTTAGGGGAGAAGTTATTTCTATAGGACTTAAGACTACTAAAATTAGAGCATATACAGGAGAGATTATGATTTTGGCTAATTCTTCTTTTAATAAGATTATAAACTATAATCTTAATCTACCTTCTATATATATACAAATACCTTTTGGTTATGATGAGAAGATTGAGAAGATAGAGAAGATACTTAGTGGAGTTTTAGCGGAAATTGGTAAAGAGAAGGATGTAAAAAAATATGAATTACTTGGGGTTGAGAGTTTTGAAGAAAATTTTGTTCATTACTCATTATTAATAGAATGTGCTGTTGGGGCACAGTTTGCTATTAAGAGATTATTGTTAAAGAAAATAAAGATGGCATTTGATGAGGCAGGGGTTATTATTCCTTATAATCAATTGGATGTACATATAGATAAGTAGGAGTTGTTTTATGGATAAGTTGAGTATTTTTAAAGATGAAATTAATTATGTTAAGGATAGTAAGTTAAAAGAAGATTTTAAGACTTTAATTAATTTGCTTCCAGATTATTTTTTTGAAGTACCAGCATCATCTACGGGTAAATATCATCCTGAGTTTGCGGCTGGTAGTGGTGGTTTGGTTAGACATACTAAGGTTGCTGTTAGGTTTGCTTATGAGCTTTTAAACAATAATACAGTTGGTATTAAGTTTTCTAGTCATGATAAGGATTTAATTATTATGGCTTTGACTTTGCATGATGGACTTAAGCATGGTATTTCACATGAAAAATATGTGAGATTTGATCATCCACTTGTTGTATCAAAATATATAATGGAAAATAAAGATAAGTTATCCATGGATGTTGATGATATTAGAAAGGTATGTTCTATGATTGAGACACATATGGGTGAGTGGACTTATGATAATTATAATAAAAAGGAAGTATTACCTAAACCTAGAACTGCAGAACAAAGATTTGTTCATATGTGTGATTATTTGGCTAGTAGAAAGTTTGTTGATGTTAAATTTGAAGGTAATAGTATAGTTGGTTAGTTGTCTAGTAAATGTAAAGTAATTAAAAAATATTTTAAAAAAACTATAGTTATATGATATTATGGTACTAGAGGATGATAGTATGAAGAAGATATTTTCAAGACTGGATAAACCATTATTGTTTGTAACTATTGTTTTTTTCTTGTTTGGACTTGTTATGATTTTGTCAGCATCTTCTATGGAAAGTTATATGCGATATGGTTCTAGTCCTTATTATTATTTTTATAGACAAGCTATATTTTTAGTAGTAGGGATGATCTTGTTTTTGTTTATAATAAGAATTCCAACGAAAGTTTATAGAGGTTTTTCTTATTTGTTTATGTTAATTGTTTTAGCTAGTTTAGGTGGATTACTTGCTTATGGTTATGCTGTTAATAATGCTCAGAGTTGGTTTCAGATAGGACCTATTAATATTCAGCCTAGTGAATTTGCTAAGACTAGTATAATTGTATTTTTAGCATGTTATTATAATAAAAATAGGGATGATTTAGGTTCTGTTTGGACTTTAATTAAACCTATTATTCCTATTATTATTATATTTGGGCTTGTACTTATACAACCTGATTTTGGTACTGCTATTGTTATTTCATTAATTAGTTTTTTTATGTTTTTTGCTCTTCCTATGTCTAAGTTATGTCGATTAAAGTTTGTTAGTTTAGTTCTTTTTATCATATTAGTGGGTGTAGGAGCTTTTATGCTTACTAAGGGATCTTTTTTAAAAGATTATCAATTAGAGAGATTTAATTTTAAGGATCCTTGTTTAAGATATCAAGAGGATTCTGGTTATCAGTTATGTAATAGTTTTATTGCTTTTAAAAATGGTGGTGTTACAGGGCAAGGTATAGGTAAGAGTACACAGAAGTATTTATATTTGCCTGAGTCGTATACAGATTTTATTTTTCCTATTATTGTAGAAGAGTGGGGACTTATTGTTGGAATAATAATAATTCTTGTTTATTTATTTGTTTTGTTTAGAATATATAGAATTGCTCGTAGAGCTGTTAATTTGGAAGGTTCACTTTTAGCATATGGAGTTTGTGTTTATATATTTTTACATGTTGCTATTAATTTAGTTGGTGTTATGGGTATTGGGCCTTTAACTGGTGTTCCACTTCCGTTTTTATCTTATGGTGGTAGCTATGTATTTAATTTGATGATTGCACTTGCGATAGTTCAAAGAGTTGCTATTGAGAGTAGTAATATGAAAATTAAAAAGAGAAAGAGAAAATTAAAAGAAGCTTAATTTAGGCTTCTTTTATACTCCTTCTACAAAAGTATCGTCTAAGCAACGTATCATACATAGGCAATCTAGATTTATTGTAAAAAATGAATTAGTACTAGTATAAGTATTATTTGTTCCTACTACTAAGACTCTACAAGTTGCACAGCAACCATCTAGTTTTTCTAATCTGAATATAGTAGATGTAGTTGTTTCTGTTGGACTTTTACTAATAGGCATTGCTAATGGAGTAGTATTACCGCATGTATATAGTGTTATAGGTCTGGTGTTATAGCAAACTGGACAACATTGTTGACCTAGAAAGCCACGATCACATGTATCTAAGCAAGAGTCGTTGCCCTCTGCACTTTGTTGAAGAATTAATATTACTTTTAATATATCAGCCATGCAGTTATTAGGACAAGTATTTCTTTCTTGATTATTCATTATTATCCACCCCTTTTTTTTATTTCAATATAGCATATGATAAATATAACAAAAAATGTATTATTAATACCTAATTTAGTCATTTTTTTATATTAATACTATATAATTAATATATGATAAAGAATAATAAACTAATTAATTATATAATTGTAATTTTATTTATTTTTATGATTAGTTTTAAGATTATTAGTAATGAATTATTTTTATTATATACTAATATTTTATGTTATTTATGTATATTTGTTATAATAGTTGTTAGTATTTATTTTACTATTAAATTAAGATTTTTACAGTTTAATATTTTTAAGATGATTAGTTCTATTAAAAATAATAGTATTAATGATTTGAAAGCTTTATTTATGTCTATGGGAGCTAAGATAGGTGTTGGTTCTATTGTAGGAATTAGTCTTGCTATATATGTAAGTGGTCCTGGGGTATTACTTTGGATATGGATAATTAGTTTGTTATCATCTATTTTAACTTATTGTGAAAGTTATTTAGGTTGTATGTATAAAAAAGGCAATCAAGGAGGAGTTTTTTATTATATAAGTAGAGGAATTAATAATAGAGTTTTATCTATTATATATACTTTTGTACTTATTTTTGTATATGCTGTTGGATTTATTGGGATACAATCTAATACTATAGTTAAGTCTATTAATCATGTTATTAATATTAATAAGTATATTATTGTTATTTTTCTTTGTTTATGTATTGCTATTATTGTTTTTAAAAATATAAAATCAATTATTGATTTTATGGCTAAGTTGGTTCCTATTATGTGCTTTTTATATATAATTTTTGGATTGTTTATTCTATTTGATGATATAGATAGAGTTATGTTTATATTTAATTTAATTTTAGATGATGGTTTTAGATTAGATAGGGCTATTATTGGAGTTGTTGTGGTAGGATTACAAAGGGGAATATTTGCAACAGAGGTTGGTATTGGTACATCTAGTATTGTTAGTGGTATTAGTAGTAATAATAAGATAGGACAAGGGATGTTTCAGGTTATGGGTGTTCATTTTATTTCTTTAGTTATTATTACTATAACGGGTTTTATTATAATAGCTAGTGATTATAGTTATGTAGGTAATGTTAATGGAGTAGAGATAATTTTTGATATTTTTAATCATTATTATGGTTTTTTTGGTAAAATGGGGTTATGTGTTGTAATTATATTATTTGCTATTTCTACTATTATTAGTGGTTATTATTATAGTATTAAGGGAGTGGAGTTTCTTAAGGGATCTTTATCTAATAGTAATATTTTGTTTATGAAAATATTAGTAGTTTTATTAGTATTTATAGGGGGTGTTATTAATTCTTCTATTATATGGTCTGTTATAGATACTTTAGTTTTGTTTTTGCTATTAATTAATATATATGCTATTTTTTGTTTAAGAAAGTCTGTTGCTGTTTAAGTTGCTACTGTCAATAGTTTTGGAAAATGTCTTAAAAATTTTTAAACATTCGCGGGAAATTTTATTCCAATTTCCTTTTGACAAC
>CALVPO010000061.1 GCA_944351345.1 uncultured Bacilli bacterium
GTTTATGTTATGATGTCTTTTTTTAGTATTAAAAAAATGCTGAAAATTTACTCAGCACCCTTTAATGTCGAAGAACCCTTATTTTTCTATATAAAATTTTAAATAACAATAGCAATCATATTATTAGAACCTTTATTTATAACTTTTGTAAGAGTTTGCCCTAATTTATATCTAATTGTATCCGGCATCATAGAAAGTTTTGCTTGTATGCCCTCTTGAACAATGACATCCAAACTTCTACCAAAAATTTCACTCTTCCAAATATTATCACTATTAGTATCTTTTGTTAAATAATTAATAAGTTCTTTACTTTGAAGCTCACTACCAATAATAGGTTCAAAAGTCGATTCAACATCTACCTTTATCATATGTATAGATGGGGCTTTAGCTTTAAGTTTAACTCCATATCTAGACCCTTGTTTAATAATTTCAGGAGTTTCTAATTTCATATCAGCAAGAGTAGGTGCCGCAATACCATATCCCGTTTGTTTTACCATCTTTAAAGCTCCCTTAACCTGATCGTATTCTTTTTTAGCAATAGTTAATTCTTGAAACATTTTCATTAAACTTGCCTTAGAAGAAATATCAGAACCTATAATATCATTTAAGACTTTACTATATAACCCACTAGGAGCATCAAGTTGTATTGTTACCTCACCTAAAGAAGTATCAACATTAGAAATATAAGATTTCTCTATAAATTCACAATCTTTAAAACCATTTGTAATATTATCTATATCACGAAGTTTATTAATTTCAATAACACTTTCCCTTATCCTATTAATATATTCCATTTTTAAACTATGATCATGATTAAGAATAGCAATCCATTCAGGCATATTAACTCTAACTCCTTCAATTGGAAATTCATATAATGCTTCTTTTAAGATATCATACATTTCTCTCTCTTGCATATTCTCAACACTAATAGGTATAACTGGCACTCCATAACTTTCTTTCAAACTATTAGCAAGTTTTTCCGTCTCAGGAAGCATAGGATGAACAGAATTTAAAATAACAATAAATGGTTTACCAATATTTTTAAGTTCATTAACAACCTGTTCTTCAGCAGCTACATACTCATTTCTAGGAATTTCTCCAATTGAACCATCAGTAGTCATAACAATACCAATAGTAGAATGATCTTTTATAACTTTCTCTGTTCCAATTTCTGCCGCCTCAACAAAAGGAATAGGATCAGAGTACCATGGAGTCATAACCATTCTAGGACCATTTTCATCTTCATATCCCTTAGCAGCATCAATAACATACCCAACACAATCAACCATTCTAATAGATGCACTAAAATCATCAATTTGGATAGAAGCAGCCGTAGCCGGAACAAACTTAGGTTCTGTAGTCATAATTGTCTTACCGGCAGCCGATTGAGGCAATTCATCTAAGGTCCTTTTTCTTTCAAATTCATCAGGAATATTAGGAATAACCAAACTTTCCATAAACTTTTTTATAAAAGTACTCTTACCCGTTCTAACCGCCCCAACAACACCTAAATATATATCACCACCACATCTCTCAGAAATACTCTTTATAACATCTATTTTTTCCATAAACAACCTCACTCTCTATTCAATTTAATATTATGTAAAACAAAACTATTTATTATAAAAAATAAAAAAATTAGACATAAAATCTAATTTAATTATCCAAATATTTATTCAAATCTTTAGGAACACCATCATTAAGAACAGTATCTATAATTTTTTTCTCTTTCTCAGGACTAACTTCTCTACCAGTAATCTTAGCTATATCCTGAATAACTTCCTTTAAAGTATCCTCATTTTTCATATTAGAACCTTGAAGCTTACTTGCCAAAGAAAGAATAGTTTGCTTATCTACATTAGTTTTCTTTTCCACTTTTTTAAAAAAACCATCTGAAAATGCCATAAAAAAACCTCCTACATTATTCTATGTAAGAGATGTATAAAATTTAATAAATAATACCTATATAACTTATATTTTATTTTTATATTTTCTTGCCAAAACCTTAACTTTAAAATTTAATCTTTCTATACTTAATCCTTTATTATATAAATTAATTAATTCATCTTGTAATTTTAAAGCCAAAATATATTTTTTATCATCACTATCTATTATGAAGTGATTTAAATATTCTTCATAACTTAATAATTCTTCACTAGGATTTTCTAATATATAAATTTTTTCATATAATATAGGTAAAGCTTCAGAATCAAGTCCTATTATAAACTTTTTACCTATTTTTTTATATAATAAATAAAAATGAATATATTCATGAATATTTATAAGAATAGTTTTATCGTCATAAATATAAGGTACACAAGCCTTAATTTTTATAAGCCTCCCTGATTTATCAAAACTATAATAACATCCTATAAAATCTCTAAATTCTTCATTAGAATAATCAAAAATTAAAGAGTTACTCTGAAAGTATTTAAGAATATCCTTATCATATAAATTATGCTTGTCCAAAAACCCTATAAACTTATTATACAATTATTTATTCCTCGCCTCTATTCTTAAACTGAAGAATAATAGGAGTTCCCTCTAAGTCAAAATTTTCTCTTAATTTATTTTCTAAATATCTTTTATATGAGAAATGAACTAATCCTTTACTGTTTACATTAAAAGTGAATTTAGGAGGCTTTGTCCCACTTTGATTAACAAAAAATATTTTTAATCTACGACCTTTATAAGAAGGAGGTTGATTCAACATAACAGCATCTCTAATAACATCATTTAAAACACTAGTTTTAAATTCTTTTAAAGAATTATTATATACTTTATTAACCTCAGGCATTAAAGTATGAATTCTTTTTTTAGTCTTAGCAGATAAAAACACTATTGGAACAAATGATAAAAATTGAAATTCTGCTCGCATTAAATTAGTAAAAGACTTTATATCATTTTTATCATTAACAGTATCCCATTTATTAACAACTAAAACAATAGGTTTACCAGCATCAAGAGCATAACTAGCAATATGTTTATCATGTTCAATAATCCCTTCTTCTGCATTAATAACGATTACACAGACATCACTACGTTCAATTGCTTTCATACTCCTAATAGCACTATATTTCTCGATACTCTCATATATTTTTCCTTTTTTTCTAAGACCTGCAGTATCAATAGCAATATAATCTTTACCATCATATCTAAATTCAGTATCAACAGCATCTCTAGTAGTACCAGCAACATCACTAACAATAGCTTTCTCTTCGTTCAAAAGTGCATTAACTAAACTACTTTTACCAACATTAGGTCTACCAATAATACAGAACTTAATTTTATTATCATCATAACTAACATCACTAACAGGTTTAAAATCACTAGTAATCATATCAAGTAGCTCTGTTATACCTATATTATGTTCTCCACTAACAGGAATTATTTTTTCAAAACCAAGCTCATAAAAATTATAAATATAGTCCATTCTATTTTTATTATCAATTTTATTAACAGCAACTATAACATTTTTATGAGATTTTTTAAGCATATCCCTAATAACATAATCATTTTGATTAAGCTCTTCCTTACCATCAACAATAAAAACTATAACATCAGCCTCATCTATAGCAATAGAAGCTTGTATTTTTATTTCATCATTAAATAAATCTTTACTAACATCAATTCCACCAGTATCAATTAAATGAAATTTATAGTTATTATAATTAACATCACCATATATTCTATCTCTAGTAACACCTGGTGTATCTTCAATAATTGATATTTTTTTTCCAACTAATCTATTAAAAATAGTACTCTTACCAACATTAGGCCTTCCAACTAAACATACAGTAGGTATTTTCATAATATCACCTCTACCTTATTCTAATTCCCTTATTAACTATATCTTCACAATCTTTATAAATAATATTGCTATCCCAAAGCTTATTATACATAGTATAATATTTATTATTATAATAATATAAATCATCATATAAATTTATAGCATCAGGCTCAAAATCTATTTCATTCATAAAATAACTATCAATATGAAATCTAATTTTAACATCTATATCTTTACCATATTTATAAACATTATTAATCTCAATAATCATCCCAAAATCATAATTAACATAAACATCAATATCACAAAGACCACTTACATTATATTTTCTCTTTATTTTAACTAATATATCTTTAAATATATCAGTAACATTATCAATATCAAATAAATCAAAATTATCAATAGACTCTTTATATATCTTAATTATAAATAAACTACCATCATTATTTATAATCAAACCAATCACCCAAAGTAATGTATGATAAATATATAATTATGTTCTATCTATAATTTCTAATATTCTCTCATGTACCTCTTTTTTTCCAGTTTTATTAACAACCGAAAATAAAATTATATTATCCTCATCAATCATATTAAGGGTATCCTTAATAATTTTTGTATTCTTATCATAACTATTACGTGAAACTTTATCACTCTTAGTAGCAATAATAGTAACAGGAATATTATAATATTTTAAATAATTATACATTAAAACATCATCTTCAGTAGGTTTATGTCTAAAGTCAACAAGCATAAAGACTTCTTTTAAATTTTCTCTCATTTTTAAATAGTCTTCAATAATCATTCCAAATTTATTTTTTAACTTTTTACTAACTTTAGCAAATCCATAACCAGGGACATCTACTAAATAAAATTCTTTGTTTATTAAATAAAAATTTAAGGTTTGTGTCTTACCAGGAATAGAGCTAGTTCTAGCTAAATTTTTTCTATTAATAAGTGTATTAATAAAACTACTCTTACCTACATTACTTCTGCCTACTAATAAAAATTCAGGTTTATTATCAGTAGGGTACTGACTTCTCCTAACAGCAGAAGTAACAAAATCAACACTACTAATTTTCATTGAAATCTCTCCTTCAGTGCCACTATTATACCAAAAAAAAAGAAAATAATCAAATTATTAATATTAAGATTTAAAAGTCACTAAATTTTTTACTAAACACTTCTATATAATTAAATTAAAACACCTCACAAAAATTAGGTATATTATAGTTGATAAAAAGTAATAATTATGTAATAATTAAATCGAGGTGATATTATGTTAGAAAAAACCAAATTATTAATAGGAGCCTATTACATAGATAATCCAAAATTTGCTCAGATAGATGAAATATTTAAATATATTAGTGATGAAGGAGAACCAATTACAAATGAATTAGATGAAATACAAAAACAATTTTTAAATTCCCAAATAGCTGAATTTAAAGAAAGTTATAGTTTTCTAGAAAAAAATAGACCTAATTTATTAAAAATTAATAATGAAGAATTATCTAAAGTATTTATAAACATGATAGATAAATTTTATGAAGAATTTAATTTAAAAAATTGCGATAAACCCAAAGTTAGTATAGTAAAAAAATTTCCACATCCTTTTGAAAATGCTAATTATAAAGCTATGAATTTCAATGAACATCAAGCAGAAAAATTCAATGTAGAAAAAGGAATATATCTACTAGAAAAATATACTGCTCATGGAATTTCAGAGATAATGTTAGCACATGAATTAATGCACTTTGTAGTCGGAGAAATGACTAAAAAAAATAATCAAATTTCTCAATCACCATTTTTTGAAGAAGGAATAGTAGATTTTATGGGATTATATCTTTTATTAAAATATAACTTCATAGATGAAAAATGTATAAAAAATTGGTTAATATTTGGTAGAGGAAATTGTACAGAGAATTATATTGGCAGCATATATTTTAGAGAATCTAAACAAATATTATGGATAGCCAAAACATCAGGTATAGAAGAAGTAATAAAAATTATAAAAAGTGGACAAAATGGTCTTTCTAACTTAAGTATGAAAAATTACTGTGATAAAAAAGTAGAACCAACAAAAGATGAATTTTTAAATAAATTAATTTCATACTATGACTATGCTCTTACAAACTTTTCTATTAGTGCAAAAGAAAATTATGTATTTAAAAATACTCTAAACTTAGTAAATGGTAAAAATTTAGATGAACTCTTGCTAAATGAACTAGAAAAAGAAGAAATAGAACAAGTTATAAATAACTTAACAAAAAAAGGATTAATGTATATAGTTGATAAAAAAGTATATAATCCAAATAATTGCTCTATAGATACAATGAAAATAAAATTAATATGATTCATATTATTAAAAAAATATTTTAAAATATAAAAAAATGAATAAAAAACCATAAGCATAGCTAGTGGTTTTTTCTCTAACATTATACCTAACATCCAGACTATAATTATAAGTATAATTTATATCCTAATTTTTAACTTTTTTATTTTCCATAAATTTTAAATAGAATACTAATAGATAACATTAAAGACAAAATATAAAATATATGATATCATTAAATAGAGCCTATAAAGTTCTCAGTAAGAGAAAGTAAGAGGTGTTTTTTTAATTATGACAAAATATGTATTTGTAACAGGTGGAGTTTGTTCAGGATTAGGGAAAGGAATTACAGCATCATCAATTGCTCTTTTATTAAAAGCTAAAGGCTACAAAGTATTTATGCAAAAATTTGACCCTTATATGAATGTAGACCCAGGAACTATGTCTCCAATACAACATGGAGAGGTATTTGTAACAGCAGATGGCTGTGAAACAGATCTAGATTTAGGACACTATGAACGTTTTATCGATGAAGAACTAAATTACACATCTAATATAACAAATGGAAAAATATATTCTAGTGTAATAGAAAAAGAAAGAAAAGGAGATTTTTTAGGTGCTACTATCCAAATAGTTCCTCATATTTCTAATGAAATAAAAAATAAAATTTATGAAGCAGGTATTACTAGTAAAGCTGATGTAGTAATTACAGAAATTGGTGGTACAGTAGGTGATATAGAATCATCAGTAATGATGGAAAGTTTAAGACAATTTAGATTAGAAATAGGTAAAGAAAATAGCTTATTTGTCCATACCACATTAGTACCTTATTTATATGGTTCTAATGAACTAAAAACAAAACCAACCCAAAATAGTATTATTGAACTAAGAAGATTAGGCATTCAACCAGATATATTAGTAACCAGATCTAACATAAGTCTAACTGAATCCATTCGAAAAAAAATAGCCCTATTTGGCAGTATACCTACTAATAATATCATTGAAGCAGTAGATGCTACTAATATTTATGAAATACCAATAAACTTCCATAAACAAGAAATAGAAAAAATAATTTTAAATCAGTTTAATTTACCAGTTCGCCAAAGTAAATTAAAATATTGGCAAGATTTAATAGATTCTGTAAATAATTTAAAAGAAGAAATAGAAATTTCTCTAGTAGGAAAATATACAGAACTTCATGATGCTTATCTTTCTGTAGTAGAATCCCTAAAACATGCAGGCTATAAATATGGAACAAAAATAAAAATTCAATGGGTAGATTCTGAAACTTTAGAAAAAGATAAAGATCTAGAAAAAATATTTAAAAATACCAAAGGAATTATTGTTCCTGGCGGTTTTGGAAATAGAGGAACTGAAGGGATGATAAAAGCAATAAATTATGCTAGAGTAAAAAACATCCCTTATTTAGGTTTATGCTTAGGAATGCAACTAGCAGTAATAGAATTTGCCCGAAACGTTTGTAATATCAAAGATGCATCCTCTACTGAATTTGATGAACTATGCAAGAATCCTATTATAGACTTAATGTCAGATCAAAAGTCTATTATCAATATGGGTGGAACTCTAAGATTAGGCAATTATGAATGTACATTAAAAAAAGATTCCCTAGCGCATAAGTTTTATGGAGAAGATAAAATCTTAGAACGTCATAGACATAGATATGAATTTAATAATAAGTATAGAGAATTATTAGAAGAAAAAGGAATGGTTTTCTCTGGTATAAATGAATCAGCAAATTTAGTAGAAATAGTTGAATTACCAACCCAATCATTCTTTGTAGCTTGTCAATTTCATCCAGAATTTAAATCACGCCCAACAAGACCACACCCTCTATTTGATAATTTCATTAAAGCATCTTTAAAACAAAAATAAAAAAGGACCATAAATCCCAATGTTATTAACTTAAGAAAAATTAAGATAAAGGATTTAATCTTTTGTCTTTTTTTGTTATGATTAAAAAAAGG
>CALVPO010000062.1 GCA_944351345.1 uncultured Bacilli bacterium
TATTTCTTCAGTGTTTTCTTTATTTCTACTACTTCCTTTTGTTACTTTTCCATCCATTGACAAAACATCTTTGGTTTCATCTTTAATCGTTAAACTGTCTATCTTTTCAATTAAAAATTTTATACAACTACTATATAAAGTTTCTGGATTTAATAATGAAATTACTCTTTGCATTGTATCATGTGATGGAATCCCATTTGGAAGTTCAAGGAATTTACTTAACCATTTTTCCTTTGATTTTGCAAATATTGCAATTTCATCCCATCCATCACATCTTGCTATGATTGCTAAAAAGCAAATCATTATGATGTCACTCATCAAGTGTTTTACTTTACCTTGCATTCTTGTATCATTTTGGTCTTTAAATATAATCATAAAATTTTGTAGTTCATTTGTTTCTATTTGATTTAAATCTATTTCTATATCTTTAAACATTGTTTTTATTTCCTCCAGCTTTTTACATTTTTTAGCCATACTTCACCAACTTTATTCTTTTTCTTTATTATACATGAAAAAAACGCATTTTCAAAATTTCATGCGTTTATCCTGGGAAAAGTGTCAAATGAATGTACAAATCCTCTAATTTTTGATATAATTTTGATGTATACGGAGGTTTAGAATATGAATTATAGTGATTTAAGTCAAGAAACTCAATTATTTCTTAACAAGGCAATGGATGTATATTCAACAATCAAAGATAAAAGTTTAAATAAAGTTGTTAAAAATTTAATTGATACTAAAAGATATGAGTTTACGAAACTAGATAAAAAAGTATTAGCACTTTTTATTGCAGGATTTTTAATCGATGGGAATTTAAAAGAAATATTTTCTCAATACGACGATATTAAATTAGATAATTTACTTGATTTTATAGATATTAATGAAAGTGATATAGTATCAATAGAAAATGAAAAATATGAAGAATTTTTTGGAAAAAATTTTAAATTAGATTTAATAAGTATTATTAAGGAAAGAAATTTTGGCAAAGAAATTAATTTTATAACACCTGAAGTTGTAGTAAGTTCATTACAATTTGTTGGTTTAAGTGGGTCAAGAATACTTGATTATTTTGCAAGAAAATATGAAGTATCCAGAAGTTTTATGGGATTTAATGAACATCCTGTATTTAATGCACTTGAGAATTATACACTTATAGATGGTAGTGTTAGTAAAAAAGATTCACCTAAGAGAAACAATATCGGATTAGGTCCATCATTATTTGCCACTTCTCCTTTGAAAAAAGGTAGTTCAAAACCATTGCTACAAACACAAAAACAACAAAAAACAACTAAATTTGATGATAGTGTATGGCTATTGCTTGATGAAATTCAAAAGAAATTTATTGGACAAGAATTAGCTGCTGAAGGATTATTTTATAATATAGTTAATAATCAACAGTTGGCTGAAATGGAAGATATTCCAGATGGTCAAAGATCAATTATTTTTATAGATGGTCCAACTGGTACTGGAAAAACTGCGATTACAAGAGAAATTACTGAAAAATTAGGAATTCCTTTTACATCATCTTCTGTGACAAATTATTCTTCAACTGGTTATGTTGGTGGAGACATCACGGATGTTTTAAAAGAACTATATAGAAAAGCTGATGGTGATTTAGAAAAAGCGCAAAAAGGTATTGTAGTGTTTGATGAATTTGATAAAATTGCTTATTCTAGAAGTGGTGGATTAGAAATGAAGAAAGCAGTTCAACAGCAATTATTAGATTTTCTAGGTGGTGGAAAATATAATATTCGTGTTGGTAATAGCATATTTGATATGAACGAAATTGAATTTGACACATCAAAATTAACTTTTGTATGTCTTGGAGCATTAACAGATTTGCGTTCAAAAAAAACAGAAATAAAACAAACAATTGTATTTAGTCAAACAACTCAATCTTCTGAAGAACAATATTACAGTATTACTCCGCAAGACTTAATGAGCATTGGTTTAGAACGAGAACTTGTTGGTAGATTTAATACATATTTACATACTGATGATTATAGTAAAGAATCTTTGAAAAAAATATTAAAAGAATCTACAATTAGTCCATTAATTGGATTTAAAAAATGGATAGAATCAAGAGGAAAACAATTGATTATGGATGATGATGTTTATGATTTGATTGCTGAACAAGCATACGAATTAAATACTGGTGCTAGAAGTTTACAAACTGTTATGAATAATATTAGAACTCCATTTATTAAAGAAGTATTACGAGGCACAAGTGATACAATTCACTTAGATTCAGAAACTGTAATTAAAACTAATGGTCAGACAATGAATAGAAAAGGGAGAGGATAGTATGGATTTTGAATATAATGGCAATTTATTAGAGGATGATAGAATTAATCTTGTTGCAAATGAAATAGTTAACAAATATTCACAAATTAGTTTTGAGAAAGCAAAAGAAGTTGCAATGCTTGAAGGTAAAATTTCTAATTCTAAAACTGTTAATGATGAACTTAATAGATTATATAATATTATGTTAGTTAATAGTGATAATAAGGAAATAGTATTAATAGTTTATAAAGACTTTTTAAATTTATTAAATAATAGCAATATTGAGACCGATAAAAATAACTATATAAATTTAGTTGATGGAATAAATGCTTATTTTCAAAATTATGCTGATTTTCCTTTTTTAAGTGATTACCAATAAAACTGCAAAAAAAGCGAGGATGTGTTAATAAAACATATTTCTCGCTTTTATAATGTCATCTCTAACTCATCTTTTTACTTTATAAGGAATTATTTAGCTTGAATCTATGATTATACTATTTGAAGATTTAAACAATCGTTCAGTTACTCCAGTTGGCCCCGTTACACCTGTAGCACCTGTTGCTCCAGTTGGACCTGTAACTCCAGTCGCTCCAGTTGGGCCTGTTACACCTGTTGCACCTGTCGGACCTGTTATTCCTTGTGGTATTGTCAAATCAAGAATAAAATTTGGAGAAGTTCCTGATATTGTAGCACTAGCATTTGTACCCGGTGCCCCAGTAGAAACAGTACCTATTGTTAGAGTTGGAGTACTTGTAGCACCAGTTGCTCCTGTCGGACCAGTGGCTCCTGTTGGGCCAGTTGCTCCAGTGGCACCTGTTGCTCCTGTCGGACCGGTTGCACCTAATGTACCAGCAGAACCAGCTGGACCTGTAGGTCCAGTTGCACCAGTAGGTCCTGTTGGTCCCATTGGACCGGTCGCACCAGTAGGCCCACCAGATGGTCCGGTAGGACCGGTAGGTCCTGGACAACAACATTGATTAAATCTCTTAGCATTCTCTATTTTTTGGATAGCTTTCTTATATCCATCATCACAAAACATCTTTTAACTCCTTTCTATTATAAAATATGACATTACCTACAAATAAATTATTATAAAATACCCATATTTTAATAACAGAGCAAAAAAGATTATTTTTTATAACAAAAAATAATCACTTCTAATAATAAATATTATTTCTTCAAATATTCTATAACATCAGAAAAAGTATCAACCTTTACTATCTTCATATCATAACCATATTTTTTCTTTACTTTAATAGCTTCTTTATAATTATCACTAGGAACTAGTACAATATCTATATTATCTTTATAAGCACCCATTATCTTATATTTAATTCCATCTATCTGTCCAACATTTCCTACCATATCAATAGTACCAGTACCAGCAATATTTCTACCACGAACCAAATCCTCACCACTAATTTTACTATAAATACTAAGTGCTAACATCATACCACCAGAAGAACCAGACTCACTCGCTTTAAATTTAAGATCAATATCAGGGTCTAACTTATAATCCAAATCTAAAACAATAACAGCGCCAATCATCTTAACAGAATCTTCCTCACGAACCTCAACTTCTACTTCTTCCTCTTTATCATCTCTAATTATTTTAAACTTTAATATATCTCCAACTTTACTATCATCAATTATACCTTTTATCTCATTAATATCTTCTATCTTATTACCATCTATTTCTAATATCTCATCACCAATCTTAAGTCCATTAGAAATAGTAGTAGCAATAACAACCTTTCTCTTATCACTAATATCTATATCCTTACCACTCTCTTTATAAGCAACATATATAGCATTATCAACCGAATTATCTAACATCAATCTATTCCTATCATATATCTCCTCTTGTGTCTCATCACTAATCTGCTGTGTACTAATTTCTTCTAAATCCCAATTAGGCATAATATAAGACATCAAATAAGTCGCAATAGTAGCCTCATACTCAGAAACATAAAGCATATTAAGGCTCCCATTTATATCACTACAGCTATCACACTCTATCCTATCATTAATATTAATAGTACCACCAGGCATATTTATATAATAAGGCAAATGATAATTAAATAAAAATATAACAATCACTATACTTAATAAAAACCACCAATTTTCTACTACAAATTTTTTTATCTTCTTCACAATAACACTCTTTTCTAAAATATAATATCATTCATATAATTAACTATGAAAGAAAAAATATTAAATATAGCTATAATAACTCTATCTATTATATCACTAATAGAACTCCTAATAAATAAATCTACAATATTTAATACTATATCTTATTCCATGAATCTCTGGATTAGTTCTATTATTCCATCATTATTTCCATTTTTTATAATAAGCGACATTCTAATTCAATATAACATAACAGATTATATTCCCAACCCCATAAGAAAAATATTTAAAAACCTATTTAATGTCAGCGATAATTCCGTTACAATATTTTTCTTATCATTATTATCTGGATTTCCTTCTAGTGCCAGAAACATTAGAGTCATGTACGATATGAATCTTATTAATGAAAAAGAAGCTAGTCACACCCTAATATTTACTCACTTCTCTAACCCCTTATTCATACTAGGAACAGTATCTGTCTTCTTTTTTAAAAATGAAACTCTAGGATTAATAATATTAATAGCCCACTATTTATCAAATATAATCTTAGGAATAATAACTAGAAACTATAACACTATATCAATAATAGATAAAAAACAAACTAATGTACTTCAAAAAAATTTTCCCAAAATATTTATTAGTGCTATTAAAAACGCTATAGATAATCTCTTAACCATCCTAGGCACCCTAACTTGTTTTTTAATTATATCTGCTATGATTATAAACACTATTGATCTATCTAACTATAATTCTACAATTTTAAAAGGAATATTAGAAATGACTATGGGACTAAAAAGCCTATCACTATTAAATATTAGCGATATATATAAAGTAATAATATCTACTATGTTCATATCTTTTGGTAGCCTATCAGTCCATATGCAAATACTATCATTCCTAATTGATACAAAAATATCTTATAAACAATTTTTTATAGCTAGAATATTCCACGCTCTAATAGCAGGATTTTTAAGCTACATATTATATATAATTATTCTATAAATTGTTATTAATTAATTCTAAAAATTTCTCTTCATCCCAAATATCTATCCCTAACGAAAGAGCTTTTGTATATTTACTACCTGGATTATCTCCAACTATCACAACATTAGTCTTCTTAGTAACACTACTAGTAGTCTTACCACCAGCATCCTCAATCAATTTACTAGCCTTATCTCTAGTTATATTATTTAATGTCCCAGTTAAAACAAAAGTCTTATCAAGAAAATTATCATTAATAGTATTATTACTATCATCATAATAATCAGTATTAACACCATAATTTTTTAATTTATTTATTATTTCTATATTCTTATTATCCTTAAAATAATCTACTATACTACTAGCAATAACAGGACCTATATCTTTTATATTATTTAATTCATCAACTGTTGCTTCCATTAGATTATCTAAACTTTTATAATATTTAGCAAGCATCTTAGCCGTCTTACCACCAACTTGCTTTATGCCTAGTCCAAATAACAATCTATCTAAATTATTATTTTTACTAGAATTTATACTTTCAAATAATTTTTCTACTGACTTTTCTCCGTATCCTTCTAATTGTTCTAATTCTTTCTTATAGTCTTCTAATTTATATATATCACTAATATCTTTAATATAACCATAATTATATAAATCTTCTATAATATTATCTCCAAGTCCCTCTATATTCATAGCATCTTTACTAGCAAAATGAATTAAACTCTCTACATTCCTAGCAGGACAATTAACATTAGGGCAAAAATAATCAGCCTCATTATCTTGCCTTATAATTTTGCTACCACATATAGGACACTTATCTATCATAACAAATACTTCTTCATCCCCGTCTCTTCTTTCTTTTAAAGGATTACCAACCGCAGGTATAACATCACCAGCTTTATATATTTCAACTATATCCCCTTTTCTAATATCACGTGATACAATATTATCCTCATTATGAAGAGTAGCTCTCTTTATAGTAGAACCTTTTAAAATAACTGGCTCTAAAACAGCATTAGGAGTAATTTGTCCTGTCCTACCAACCGTAAAAATAATATCTATTAATTTAGTATAAACAACAGAAGCTGGGAACTTATATGCTATACACCACTTAGGATATTTACTAGTACTACCAAGCTTATTCTGGGTAGCTATATCATTTACTTTTATTACAATACCATCTATATCATATTCTAACTCATCCCTAATACTAGCTTTCTCATCTATATATTTTAAAGCCTCTTCTGAACTAGAAACAAGCTTATTATTAGGATTAGTCCTAAACCCAAGACTCTTCATAAAATCTAGAGCCTCTTTATGCGTCTTTAATCCATAATCTAGAGGATTAGGAAGATGATATATAAAGCATTCTAAATTTCTCTTAGCAACCATACTACTATCAAGTAACTTAATAGAACCAGATGCAGCATTTCTACAATTTTGAAGAGGAGCCATATTATTAGCAATTCTCTCTTTATTTAACTTCTCTAACGTCTTCTTACTCATATAGATTTCTCCCCGAACCTCTATATCAATTTCCTTATTCAATCTAAGTGGAACAGTCTTGATCGTTTTAACATTGTTAGTAATATCATCTCCAACTTCACCATTTCCTCTAGTGGCGGCTCTTACTAATACCCCTTTCTCATAATGAAGAGAAAGAGACAAACCATCTATCTTAAGTTCACAAACATACTCTGGATCATAGCCTTCTTTTTTTATTCTATCAAAAAAACTTATAACTTCTGTCTCATTAAAAACATCTCCTATAGATAACATAGGAATACTATGTCTAACCTTAGAAAATCCCTCTAATACTCCACCTCCAACTCTTTGTGTAGGAGAATCTTCTCTCTGCAAATCAGGATATTCCATCTCTAACTCTGTAAGTTCTCTTAAATACTTATCAAACTCTTGATCAGTAATCTTAGGATTATCTAAAACATAATAATCATAATTAGCTTCATTTAATATTTTAATCAATTCATCAATTCTTGTTTTTACATCCACATTATCACTCTTTCTTTAATTATATTGTATCAAATCTCCAATCTTTAAGCAATAATTTCTCAAAAAAGAAAAAAATATCTTCCTACTTTAACTAAACTAACAAATATAAAATTATAACTTAATTTATGGAAAATTATGATATTTTCTAAAATTAAAAGGGTTTTTAGTAGTTTATCGCAAATAATATAAGTTAAGGGAGGTTAAAATAAATGATAGTAAAACAAGATATAAAATTAATTCCATTAACATCTGATTTTATGTTCAAAAGGATATTTACTAAAAATCCTAATATATTAAAACAATTTCTTATAAGTGTATTAGAGTTAAATATTAATCCCGAAAAAGCTAATATAGAAATTATTGGCAATGAACTAGTAAAAAGAAAAAAGAAAGAATACCATAAGACCGTAGATATGTTAGTTCAAATAAATAATAACTTAAATATAGATATAGAAATAAATACCAAAAGATTTAATTCTATAAAAGAAAGAAATACTCTATATTTACAAAAAATATCCGTTGACACTATTGAAAGTGGTAACACCTATAAAAGTATGGCTAAATATTATTTTTATCAACTAAATTTAAATACTAATCCTAGTGATAAAAAAATAAAAGAAAAATATATGATACTAGATGAAGAAAGTCA
>CALVPO010000063.1 GCA_944351345.1 uncultured Bacilli bacterium
AAAAAATGCTTATGTTTGTTAAAGGAGAAGAATAATGAAAAAAATAAAAAAAAAAGATTCATTAAATTTATCAAGTTATAAAACTACATTATTAATCGTTATAATTTTTTGCTCATTTGGTATAGTTGGAACAGAATCTATTACTATGGCACCTATTGTTATTTGTGCAATTATAGGTATGATTTCTCTATCTACCTTTAATTATGATGAATCTTCTAAATCAGATAAATTTATATTATCTCTTCCCATAACAAAAAAAGAAATAGTCCTATCCAAATACATATTAGCCATATCATCAATTATTATAGGAGGATTATTAGGTATTATTCTTACCATTTTAATAGCAAATATTCTAAATATAATACGCCCAAGTGACTTAATAAGTATAGATTATCAAAATTTATTTATCTCTACATTAGGTGGAATGTTTGGAATCGTTCTTATCCAATCCATTCAAATACCAAGTATCTATAAATGGGGTGCCGAAAAGGGAAGAATTCAAATGTTTATTATAATTTTTGCAATTATTCTCTTAATAATAGTTCTTTCCCTTCTAGCAACAAAATTTAATATTTCTATCAATACGGAACAAATAGAGCAATTCCTAAACAAATATGGTATCTTAATCCTAATATTATCTATGATTATTATGTATAGCATATCATATAATATATCTACAAAAATATACCTAAAAAAAGATTACTAATATCTAAAACTATTACCTATAACTAAAGACTTATTTTTACAGAAGAAACATCCATGACTAGAGAGGAAGAAGAATATTCAAAACCAAAAAATTATATAAAAATAAAATAAAAAAGAAGAATTAATAAATAATTATAATTAAAACAACAAACATATTTCTAAACAGTTTGTTGTTTTATATTAATTGAAACTTGATAAAGTAAATTTTTTATAAAATACAATATATTTTTAGATTCTATTTAACTTTTAAATTAATAATGCTATAATATACAAATATGAAAACATTTTTTCTTATTATTTTACGTAAAAAATATAATAGTAAGCAAAAGAATTAGTAGACAATAGTACTACAATATAGAAAGGATAATATTTATGGACAAAATTAAAGAAGTAGAAAATACATTAATATTTTATACATTAGCAAATAAACTAAAAACTACTATAATTGATGAAACTAATAATTATAGCATTGCCAATAATATCTTTGGCAGTATGATATTAGCAGTAGCAATAGATTCAGAATTTAAAGAGACTAATAACCTAGGAAAATTATTACGTATGATGGTGTTAGATGAATTCTCAAAAATAAACCCCAATTATTCTATAAAAGATAATTTAAAAAAAGGAAAACAATATAGTGAAGAAATAGAGGCATCACATTTATTACAAACAAAAGAATCTAAACTAATTTTTAAATATAAAATGTTAGATTTTTCATTAACAAAGCTAATTTCTGAAAAAGAAAATTCTCTAAGTTATAATGAGTTATTAAAAGAAGGAATAGAAATATTTAAGCCTAAAAATGCCAGTGAATATTATAAATATGAACAGATTTTTAAATTTTACTATCTTAATTATAGATTAAAAAATAAAATTAGAAGTGGTTGGGACAAAAATCATTGGAATATATCATCAGATAGAATAGAAAGAATATCAGAACATATTATAGGAACAATTGCTCTAGCAGTTGTATTAGATTCAGAATTTAATTATAATGATAGAACAAATCCAAATAGAAATATTAAAATAGATAAAATATTAAAACTACTTGCAATTCATGAAATAGGGGAAACATTAATTGGAGATATAACTCCTTTTGATGGAATTACTAAAGAAGAAAAACAAGAGATGGAACACCAAGCAATGATTGATGCTGTTGGTAATTTAACTGATAGAGAAACTCTAATTGCAATGCTTTTTGATTTTGACGCACTACTATCCAATGAAGCAAAATTTGCTTACTTTTGTGATAAAATAGAAGCAGACTTACAATCAAAAATTTATCAAGATAGTGGATTACAACATTCTCTAGATGACCAACATAATAATTGCGTATTTTCTAGTCAAAAAACTAAACAAATGTTAGAAAATAGTGCAAAAACAGCTTTTGATATATGGTATTATTATGATGAAAACATTTATAAAGATAGCATTGAGTTTCCTGAATTTTATATTATATTAAAAGTAGTAAAAGATAATAATTTATTTGATTTAACAAAAAAACTTCCTACTAACTTAAAATTAGTAAAAAAAATATCAGTATAAAATATATGGAGGTAACTAGTTATGGATATTAAAGAAAAAGCCAAAATGTTTGCTATAAAAGCTCATATGGGACAAGTTAGAAAAAGTGAACTAGATAAACCAATGATAATTCACCCTCTTAGTGTCGGTATGTTATTAGAAGAATATGGCTATGATGATAACGTTATAGCAGCTGGATATTTACACGATGTAGTAGAAGATACAAAATATACTATTGAAGAAATTGAAAAAATTTTTGGAAAAGATATTGCTTCCCTAGTAATGACTGCTTCTGAACCAGACAAATCATTATCATGGGAAGAAAGAAAAAAACATACAATAAAGACTACAAAAAAATTACCCCTTAGAAACAAATTAGTTATATGTGCTGATAAAATCAACAATTTAGAAGATTTATACTTAAACTTTGAAAAAAGTGGTAACAGAGATTTTAGTGCTTTTAAAAGAGGGGAAAAAGACCAAGCTTGGTATTACACAAGTATTTATAAAAGCTTAATATATGAAGAAGACAAAAATTTACCTATATTTATAAGATTAAAAGATATTTTAGATAAAGTATTTAACAAAAAAGAAGACTTATTTTTAAAAGATACAATTTTTATTGACAATCAAGCCTATTACACAAAATTAAAACAATTACACGCTCAAAAAATAGAACTACAAAGATTAAAATCATTAGTAACATTATCAAAACCATTTGTTATTGAATTTAGTGGAACCCCTAGAACAGGTAAAACTACTACAATAAATAATCTCTATGATTTTTTTAAGAAAGGTGGTTTTGATGTTTCAATCATAGAAGAATTTACAACATCTAAATATTATAAAGAAGTATTTAAAAAGAAACTAGATAAAATGAATCTAAGTGATAGTAATATTGCAATTATAGAAGAAGTCTATAAACAATTACAAAATGCCATATCTTCAGGAAAAGAAATAATTTTAATAGATAGATCCCTAAACGATAGACAAATATGGAATTATAGAAGATTTATTCGAAAAGATATGCCTGAAGATAAATATTTAATAACTCAAGATAAATATTCAACTATCTCTAAAGATTTAATAGATTTCTTAGTAATAACATATGCAGAACCATTAATTTCTCTAAAAAGAGATTATCTATCAAGCCTAGCATTAGAACAAAGAAACTTTCTAAATATAGATAACATAGAAGAATATAATAATAGTCTTAATGCTTTAAAAAGTCTATTTTCCAATAGTGTAGACTCTATGATTTTATTAGATACATCTAATATAGATATGAATGATGTATCAATTGAAGTAACTTCTAAAATCCTTCCAGTTATGCGAAAAAAATATCTAAAATCATTTAAACAAAAATATAATTTAAAATAATAAAAATATGTAGTAAGAGGTATATAATATGAAAAAGAAATTAGAAATAATTATAGAAAATTGTCCCCAAAACCACGAGTGCCCTGCAGTAAAAATATGCCCAGTTGGAGCATTATCTCAAAAAAATTTTGAAGCTCCAATTATAGATTATGAAAAATGTATAAGTTGTGGTAAATGTTCAAACTTTTGTCCTAAAAAAGCATTAGTATTAAAGAATAAATAATAAATAATATTTATTAATAATATATTATATGTTATAATACTATTGCAGTAGTGATTGGATGATTCCAACTTTAACGAGTCGTTAAAGAACTAAATTAATTATAACGATTAAATAGTAATATTCCAAAGGACTACTCTACACGTTGTGTAGTCGCTACGTTACACTTCGCTTCTGTCCATTTCCATATTACAATATCGTTAGTACTGCAAAGGAGGTAGTAAAAATGTGGAAATACATTGGTACAAAAGAATGTAATGAATTTTTACTATCTCTTAATTTATTTAATTGTAAAGATAAGAAAAAATATATAAAAACTATTTATTCTATTAGTAATAATATAGAAAAAAATTATAAAATATATAAAATAAAGAAAAGAAATGGTAAATATAGAACAATATATGAACCTAACCCACTATTAAAACAAATTCAAAATAAAATATTAATCAATATACTTAACAATAAATCTATATCTAAGTACGCTAAATCTTGTCATAAAGGAATTTCATTAAAAGATAATGCCCTTCCTCATACCAACAAAGATATAGTATTAAAATTAGATATAAAAAACTTCTTTGAAAATATAACTTTTCTAGATATATATAATACCTGTTTTCAAATAGAATATTTTCCCAAATCAGTAGGTATGATATTAACATATCTATGTACTTATAATGATCATTTAACCCAAGGATCACCAACATCCCCATATATATCAAACGTAGTAATGAAAAGTTTTGATGAAGAATTAGGAACTTGGTGTAATTTTAATAACATATCATATACAAGATATTCAGATGATATGACATTCTCAGGAAATTTTAATCCTCATGAAGTAATAATAAAGGTTAGAAAAATGTTATATAAACTAGGTTTAGAATTAAATGATAAAAAAACTCATGTAATTAATAAATCTTCTAGACAATACATTACTGGAATCGTAGTTAATAAAAAAGTACAAGTTAATGTTAATTATCGTAAGAAAATAAGACAAGAAATATATTACATCAAAAAATTTGGTTTAAATTCTCACTTAAAAAAATGTAACATTAATATTGAACCATCAAAATACTTAAATATATTATATGGAAAAATACTCTATATTCTACAAGTTAATGATGAAGATAAAGAATTTAAAGAGTATAAAAAATTTATAGCTAAACTGAAAAGTTAAATAGATAAAATTAAAAAAATTGAAGTATAAAAATAGTAATAACTGGAATATAGTATATGATAAAAATAGATAATTTTTATTTTATAGTAGAAGATAGAAAAAAAACATAGATTTCTACACTAAATTATTAGAAGAAGAACCTACCAAATCAAGTAATAAAGCATATTTTGCTATAATTTCTATTAAATTCAACTTCTAGTTCATGTCATATTTTCATGATTTATTATATAATTAAATCATGAAAGGAGAATAACTATATGGATCAAATTAAAATAGGTAAATTTATAAGTTTAAAAAGAAAAGAAAAAAATATAACTCAAAATGAATTAGCAGAAATGTTAAATATAACAAATAGGGCTATTTCTAAATGGGAAAATGGAATTTGTCTACCAGATGTTGGAACAATGCCAATATTATGTAAAATACTTGATATTACCATTAATGATCTATTTAGTGGAGAAGTTGTAGATATGAAAGATAATGAAAAAAAATTAGAAGAAAATCTACTTGAAATAGCAAAAATAAAAGAGAAAAGGGATAAGGAATTATTATCGCTAGAAATATTTATCGGAATAATTATATCTATTATATTGTTTACTTGTGTCTTTGTTGCATCATTTATCAATATGCCAAATTGGGCAAGAATAATATTAATTATTATTGGCATTATTCCCTTTATTATTGGCATCAGTTACTCTATAAGAATAGAACAAATAGCAGGATATTATGTATGTGATAATTGTCATTATAAATATATCCCAACTTATAAAAATGTTTTATTTGCTATTCACTTTGGTAGAACAAGATATATGAAATGTCCCAAATGCAAAAAAAAGACTTGGCATAAAAAATCATTATAAAGATAGTAAGAATAAAATACTAGAAAATATAATTAAAAACTATTATATATTTACTAAAATATTATTAAGTTATATAGATAATTTTTAAGTATAATAAGGAGAAACAAAATGAATCAAAAATATTTAAAATTCGCCAAAGACATAGCTTATAAGGCTGGAAAAATAATGATTAAATACTTTGAAGATAATAGTGAAGCAAGCTATAAATTAGACCAAACTATCGTAACTAAAGCTGATACAGAGATAAATCAATACTTAATAAAAAAAGTAAAAGAAACATTCCCTACACATTCAGTTGATGGTGAAGAAGAACAATTTGGCAAAAGCAATTATGTGTGGGTATGCGATCCTATTGATGGCACAGCTATGTATGCCAGAGGTATTCCTGTTGCTGTATTTTCTCTTGCCTTAGTTATAGAAGGAGTTCCAACTATTGGAGTTGTTTATGATCCGTTTACAGATAGTATGTATTCTGCAATTAAAGATAAAGGAGCCTATAAAAACGATAAAAAAATTAGTGTAAACAATATTGAACTAACTGATAAGAAAAGTGTATCAAATTTTGATATGTGGCCTAAAGCAGATTATAATTTATATGATTCTATCAAAGAACTTGGAAAGAAAACATATTTTGTTGGTGTAGGTAGTGTTATAAGAGCTTGTATGTGTATAGCAACTGGAGATTTTAACTTAGCCATATTCCCAGGTACTACACACAAAAATTGTGATATAGCAGCCGCTAAAGTTATTGTAGAAGCATCAGGTGGTAAAGTAACAGATTTATTTGGCAATGAACAAAGATATGATAGAGATATTAATGGTGCAGTCATTAGTAATGGTAAAGTACATGATGAAGTTGTAGCAATATTAAAAACTAATTTGAAATAAAATACAAATTATGAATTTAGAATCAACTATTTTTATGCAAAATAAAACTAACAAAATGTGCAAGTCATTCTCTCGATTTAACAAATAACACTAAACCAAGAAAGGAACTTTTTATATGTTAGACATTAATTTTAATCAAATTATTGAAATGATTGAAAAAAGGAAAAATAATGCTTATAAAAAAGTAAATGAAGAAATGATTTTACTTTATTTAGAAGTTGGTAAATTTTTATATGAATTAAAAGAAAAAAGTAGATATGGTGATAAAATTACAACCAAAGCAGCAGATTTTATGAAAAATAATTATCCTTCTATTAAAGGATTTACTAAAAGAAATATTGAAAGAATGATACAATTTTATAGTACATATAAGGATGATGAGATTGCGACACCACTGGTGACGCAATTATCGTGGACAAATAATCTTCTTATTTTAAGTGGTTCTAAAACAAAAGAAGAAAGACACTTTTATCTACAATTATCTATTAAAAATAATTATTCTAAAAGAGAACTAGATAGACAAATTACTTCATCTTATTATGAAAGATATATGTTATCAGATGGTAAACAATTACCTACTACCAATAAAACGATTGATGAAGATGATTATCCTAACACAAGAATTTTAGATACTTATAGTTTAGAATTTTTAGATTTGCCTAATGAATATACTGAAAAAGATTTAAAAAATGCTATTATTAAAAATTTAAAAGATTTTATATTAGAGGTAGGAAAAGATTTTACTTTCATTGGAGATGAATATAGAGTCCAAGTTGGTAATCACGATTTCTTTATTGATTTGCTATTTTACAATAGAGAGTTGTCTTGTCTAGTAGCATTTGAACTAAAATTAGGAGAATTTAAAGCAGAATATTTAGGAAAAATGAATTTATATTTGGAATCATTAGATAGAGATGTTAAAAAAGCACAAGAAAATCCTAGTGTAGGAATTATTCTCTGTAGTTCTAAAGATAAAGATGTTGTTGAATATTCATTAAGTAAAAATATGTCTCAAACTTTAATATCAGAATATAAATTAAAATTGATAGATAAGAAACTATTAGAAACAAAATTAAAAGAGATGAAGTCATTAATTGAAAATGATTCGGAGGGAAATAATAATAACTGGTGAACAATATATTGATATAGCAATACAAAATATGCAAAATTTTAAATACGAAATGGGGTAAATTTATGATTAGAAAAATAGTAGAAAAAGACTATGAAGAATTAAAAAAACTCGTTTATCAAGTTCATGAATT